>CAINVI010000089.1 GCA_903854075.1 Candidatus Pollutiaquabacter sp.
AGATGCCGGTTAATAGGTGGCTGACATCCAAATCGGTGCCTGAAGCATGTACATCTTCTTCCAACTGACGACTCAGGACTTCACGTCCACTCAGATCGTGTACCTTGACTGTACCTGCAGCGTTGAGCGGAGAAGCGAAAAATACAGACACCAGGCCTTGTGCCGGATTCGGATACAACTGGAAATGGGTATCGTCTGCTTTTAACTTGACAGCGACCACCTCGGAATAAGAAACTGCTCCATCGAAGTCAGTTTGTTTGAGGCGGTAATAGGAGATTCCGTTTAAAGGATTCGGATCAACTGTAAGATACATTCTTTCGTAAGTAATCGTTCCGGCGCCTTTTACTTGTTGGACGGGCATAAAATTAATGCCATCCTTACTTCTTTCCACTGTAAAATAATCGTTATTAGTTTCGGAGGCTGTTGTCCATGCAAGATCTATTACCTCGCCATTGGGCTCTGCGGTAAATGAAATCAACTCTACCGGCAATACGGTACAATTTAACGAAGCGTTATTCGCCAGCGTCCAATCGAGCGTAAAACCATTGCCACCAGGCGACCAATTATTTACCAACAGGAAATAAGTTTGACCGATGGTTACATTCAGATTATCCACCCACCCATTGCCACAAACATCTTCACTCAGATCCGCACCATTATTAGCGATGCCGCACGTAGCTGTGTTAGTGGTGAGATTGAGCGGACTGTCCATTCCGGTATTGCCGGTATTAGCAGCATACGAACAACGCACAGGAGAACCCAGTGAATTACAATCAGTGGTCTGATATAATGCAAAATCATAATCATCAGTAACCGTTACAGGGACAATCCTAAGTCCTAACGTTCCTGATGAGCTTACCACGATTTTATACCAATTAGAATAATTTTCGGAAAGGACACAACCGGATCCTCCTTCGGAATTTAGTCCAGGCCCTGTACTTGCGTCGGAAAATCCAACATCTGTACAAACAGCGGTCGGATTTCGACAGTCGTTATTATCCGTTCCACTGGGACCATTGGCACAAGGAACGCAATCAAATGTACACACCCATCCGGCTTGTGTAATGGTTGCATCAGAGGCAAAACGGAACGTTAAGCAGCCGCTTTGGTCGGTAGAAATATAAGGGCCGTAACCTGCCCGTTGACACGCCTGATAGTTCGAGGCCGTTCCCCATAGTATATCTATGGTTGGACTACCCTGAGTAGGTCCATCCTGTACATATAACCTATCAGTATAAAACGCATTCTGCACCGGTTGAATATCGACGGACCAAAACGTGGCTCGTAAACAACTTCGTGGAGTACTCGGACAAAATGTACGATAGTATTGGTTCAGGTTGCTGGAATAATTACCATTAATTCCGCCATCGTCAGTAAATGTTCCGCTACACGTGTTTACCATATTGTTCCCAACGTAGGTACGTTGCAGTCCGACTATTGGCGACGTATACGTAGCGGTTGAACTTGGAAGTGGCGCACAATTTTCACAGGAAAAAATGGCCTGGAAACCTATATCATTTCGGTTTGCATCGGTCTTCCAACGTATTGTCAGGCATCCGGATGTTCCTAAAATAACATTGGGAAGTCCAGCAGATCCATCAAAATGACCAATCAACGGAGCTGCGGTTGTACTGCCATCCCAAATCGACAGCGAATCGCGAGAATTAAAAGACTTTTCAGCGAATAATAACTGCATGCATTTACCCGGCGTGGATGAACAGATAGTTCTAGTAGCCGTAACTCCTCCGGCATGATTTGCAGCGCCACCACCATCATCGTAAATGATGCCACTGCAAGCATTAGTAGTTCCGGAAGAACCATTCGTCATGTTGATGATAGAACCGCAACTTCCACAACTGATGTTGGCGGCCCAGCCCGCACGATTGGTGGCAGCATCCGAGGTGAAATTAATCGTTAAGCACCCCGTAGAAGAAATAATAACCCCGGGTATGGACGTTCCGGAAAATGTACCAATCAAAGGATCCGCCGTACTGTTACCATCATAAATGGTTAGCAGATCATTTCCAGCTTGGGTATTGAAAGAGGTAAACGTAAGTATGAGGCAAGAGCCAACTGTTCCGGAGCAAAGCGTCTGCGTAATATTTATTCCATTTCCATAATTAGCCGCAGCACCACCCGGATCATACCATGTTCCGGTACATACATTGAGGGTGCCGGACGTCATTGCCTGAGAATATGCACAGACATTGGCAACCAGTGTAAAGTATAGTAAAAGAGACCAACGACTCAACCAACCTAACTTTTTCATTTCCTGATAAAAAAATCCAATAGGGTTCTTGGGATGAAATATTCCTCTAAATAATATCAATTGACTAAGATAGAGGAATAACTGATATTTTAAAATAGGGATTAACGATCAATAAAGAACTTATGTCTCCCCTCTTTCAAAAGGGCGTTAAGGATCAAAAAATGTAAAAAAAGTGCTTTTAATGATAACTAACCAAGTAGATGACTAGCAAAGGGCGGTTATTGGAGCACCAATCGCTGAGTGGCGATGCTTGTTGGCGTTTGTACCGTTACAAAATAGATGCCGGTTAGTAGGTGGCTGACATCCAAATCGGTGCCTGAAGCATGTACATCTTCTTCCAACTGACGACTCAGGACTTCACGTCCACTCAGATCGTGTACCTTGACTGTACTTGCGGCGTTGAGCGGAGAAGCGAAAAATACAGACACCAGGCCTTGTGCCGGATTCGGATACAACTGGAAATGGGTATCGTCTGCTTTTAACTTGACAGCGACCACCTCCGAATAAGAAACTGCTCCGTCGAAGTCGGTTTGTTTGAGGCGATAGTAAGAAGTGCCGGGAAAAGGATCACGATCGATGTAGGAATAATTTAATGTCTCGGAAGAATTGCCCGCGCCTTTTTGCGAATGAATGGTTTCGAATTCAATGCCGTCACGACTTCGTTCCACAGCAAAAAAATCATTGTTATTTCGGAGGCCGTCGTCCACTCGAGCTTGACTTTGCTATCCTGTGTAAATGCAGTGAAAGAGGTTAGTTCTACAGGCAGTGGAGATGCTCCAACGAAATAAGGCCAGTAGGCTGTATGATAACAGGAGGCCGGCACAGAGAACGAATAACAATACGTGTAAGTTTGAAGTGGAACCAGATTAGTAAACGTAAGGTTGCTTAGATTACCGGATTGAACAGTCGTACAACCATTGGGTCCATATAACGTCCAGCTAAAGTTGGCCACATTACCCGTACCACAGGTGGAATTAAGAATAACGTTAAAGCTAACCGTGGTGTTTCGTGCTATAAAAGTATAGCACTGAGTATCCGCTACTGATCCTTCCAGAAAGGGCGTTTGATCATAGGAGGGGCAGCCGGAAGTAACCTGAGCTACCGTTGGTGCAACAGTGAATCCGCAAGCAGGTCCACAGGCCGAAGTACAACGGTTGCAAACCGGTGTGAAACGATCACCCACTTTGATACAGAATTGAGGCACTACACCACTTGGACCACCTCCGCTAGGCTGGGCATAGCCCACCTGAATCAAATACGTTGATCCAATTGACAAACCAGAAAGAGTGTTCACTATAATACCATCGCTTGTACCTACAGAGCTATGGTATTGACAATTGATTAATCTGGTGGCGGCAGGCGGACATCCGCCCGCGCTATACACTGCACTGGCCCAATTGTTCGGATACCAGGTTGCGCCAGAGCCGTAAAAAGTTCCGGTCGTATTCAACTGCACGAACATCGTGGTAGATGTTGCCACGAAGGAATACCAAACAGTTTGTGTAAACGCCGTTTGAGCACAGGAAGGCTGAAGCACTTCGCCTGTCTGGACCGTGCCCTGGTCCGTAGTTCCATTCAAGCAAGCAGCATTCACTGTCAACAGTGTAGCAGATCCACAAGCATCGTTGGTTGGCGGGGCTACCGCTTGACTGCGCAACATGGAACTTTGAACGGCCTGCGTTTCTTCCGTATTATTTTGATACGCTGAAAGCGGGTGTAATTCTTCGGTGGTACGGACGACCGGAACAGGCAAAGAATTGTCTTCATTGACAAAAAAGGGCCCTTCAGCGCTAACAGAAAAAGAATAAGCTGACGAAAATGCAGTAAACACTGACACCGTCATTAGAATGCAAAACCTTGATATTCAACTAGTAAATTGGGGCATACGCATAAAATACGGCAGACACTATGTTTCAGCCAACCGTCTTCCCAAATATAGACTTTTGAGATTATTGTACGGTTAATTATTAGAAAAGTACAATTTTGTATTAGAAATACGCAGGGCGCTATTTGTTCGTAAGAACTGGCTCTCCCACGAGTCGACGGACGGCCTGTTTAATGGCAGCGACATCGAAATGACACTCCGCATACAACTCCTTCTGCTCACCGTGTTCGATAAATTCATCCGGAATTCCGAGACGGGTAATGGAGGAGGTATAATTGTTATCAAGCATGAACTCCGCGACCGCCGTTCCAAAGCCACCCTGAATACAACCGTCTTCGACCGTGATTACTTTCTTAAACTTTGAAAATACTTCGTGCAATAATTCGGCATCGAGTGGCTTCACAAAACGAATATCATAGTGTGCAGGATTAAATCCTTCTTCCTGTAATTCAGCACAAGCTTTAACAACGAAATTTCCGGGATGACCAAAGGATAAAATAGCTACTTCTTCCCCATCCTTAATCTTTCGTCCTTTGCCGATCGGCAGTTTTTTCATCGGCTGTTTCCAGTCGATCATAACACCGTTTCCACGCGGATAACGAATGGAGAACGGAGCATTGGTCTCCGGCAACTGAGCCGTATACATAAGATCGCGTAACTCCTCTTCGTTCATCGGAGCCGAAACAATCATATTCGGAATACACCGGAAGTAGGCAATATCGAACGCTCCGTGGTGAGTGGGCCCGTCGGCACCGGCGAGTCCGCCGCGATCCAGGCAGAAAACCACATGCAAATTCTGCAGGGCAACATCGTGTACCACCTGATCATACGCACGCTGCATGAACGACGAATAAATATTACAGAACGGCACCATACCTTGCGTTGCCATTCCGGCGGAGAAGGTCACTGCATGCTGTTCGGCAATACCAACATCAAAGGCGCGTTCCGGCATCGCTTTCATCATGATATTCATGGACGATCCCGAAGGCATCGCCGGTGTGACTCCGATGATTTTCGGATTCTTCTCGGCTAATTCCACCAACGTATGTCCGAAGACATCCTGATATTTCGGAGGTTGCGGAGCAACTACTGCCGGCTTGAAAATTTCGCCGGTAATTTTATCGAACAGCCCTGGCGCGTGCCACTTGGTCTGGTCTTTTTCAGCAAGTTCATACCCTTTACCTTTCACCGTTAACACGTGAAGGATTTTCGGACCGGGAATATCGCGAAGATCTTTCATCACTTTGACCAGACGATTCACATCATGACCATCGACAGGTCCGAAATAACGGAAGCGTAAGGATTCAAAGAGATTACTTTGCTGTAGCAAGGTTGTCTTGATTCCATTTTCCACTTTCGCCACAATCTCTTGCGCGTTAGGGCCGAACTTGGAAATCTTGCCCAGCATTTTCCAAACTTCGTCTTTGACTTTGTTGTAGGTATGCGAAGTGGTGATATCGGTAAGGTATTCCTTCAGCGCCCCGACATTCGGGTCGATACTCATGCAATTGTCGTTCAGCACTACCAACAGGTTGGAGTTCTCCACACCGGCATGATTGAGTGCTTCGAAGGCGAGCCCGGCAGTCATAGCTCCATCACCGATTACCGCGATATGCTGTCGATCGGTTTCTCCCTTTAAGCGGGAAGCAACGGCCATACCCAAGGCGGCAGAAATGGAAGTGGATGAATGTCCTACACCGAACGTATCGAATTCACTTTCGCTGCGCTTGGGAAATCCACTGATGCCTTTATAGATTCGGTTGGTATGAAAAATGTCGCGACGACCGGTCAGGATTTTATGCCCGTAAGCCTGGTGGCCAACGTCCCAAACCAGCTGATCGTAAGGAGTTTTGAAAACATAATGTAACGCTACTGTAAGCTCCACAACACCCAAGGAAGCTCCAAAATGGCCTCCGTTTACGGAAACTACATCAATGATAAAGTCGCGCAGTTCGCGACTCACCTGTTCCAGGTCGCGTTCGGGAAGTTTCCGGAGATCTTCCGGAATCGTAATTCCCTTCAATAGGTTTCCTGGTGTTTGTTCCATGTTGGCGGGTTGGTTCACAAATATAGCCAATTTCGAGGGATTGTGGTGAAGTACCGGCTTCGAAATGTTCGTTTTGGGAGCAGAATCAAAGGCCTGCGTTTGTCCTCCTGAAGAAGTACCTCCGAAAACTCCGTGCGTAACGGCGGCAGGATCCAAGTTATTGCGGCGTTTCATCCCATTAACAACACGATAACACGAAAAAAGTTTGTCCGGAAAAGGCTGAAAAGAGTTGGCCAGCTCTCCAAAGAGAGGGCGCTTCAGGGATTCCCCAAAGCGCCCGTCCCGGCTCCACACGAAAACTGACTGATTACTATCGTAACACAACCCGCGGCGGGGCTGCGCAGTAATGGCCTATTCTCGGTACAAAGCAAATTACTTTTTCTCTATTTATAAAATCTATTTTTTTTATAGTTACATTGATAGTGTCTATATGAACCTACAACAACTCCACTACATCGTAGCGGTCGATACCTACCGCCACTTCATTACGGCAGCGGATAAATGTCACGTTACGCAAGCCACGTTGAGCAGTATGATACGCAAGCTGGAAGATGAATTGGGTGTTCTATTGTTCGATCGCAGTCGACAGCCGGTGGTGCCGACCGCTATCGGCGAAAAAATAATTGCACAAGCACGCCGAATTCTGAAAGAAAGCGGACGGATGAAAGAACTCATCGCCGAGGAGAAAGGCATCATTGCCGGCGTACTGAAAATAGGAATTATTCCAACACTGGCACCCTACCTACTGCCGCTATTTGTTGAGCGTTTTCTGAAAAAATATCCTGCTGTTAAACTCATCATCAACGAAGCTAAAACCGCTGAACTGATCCGTCAACTGGAAGCACAGGAGCTGGATGCCGCATTGTTGGCCACACCACTGAATAGTAGTACACTGAAGGAGTCTCCGCTTTTCCTGGAGCCATTTTCAGTATATGCCTCTGCAGGAGAAACGGTATTGAAGAAAAAGTATGTTCTCGCATCCGACATCGACGTCAACCATCTCTGGATGTTACAGGAAGGCCATTGCTTTCGGGACCAGGTGGTGAACTTATGCGCGTTACATAAAAAGGATCCAACAGAAGTATCGCTGGAATTTCAAGCCGGAAGTTTTGAAACACTGATCAAGATGGTCGATGTGAATTCCGGAATAACCATTCTTCCCGAACTGGCGACAAAAGACCTGCAGCGGAAGCAAAAAAATAACCTTCGCCAATTTCGTGCACCAGTTCCCTCCCGCGAAATCAGTTTAGTGACGTATAGACACTTTGTAAAAGAAAAAATGTTGGACGTTTTGCGCACCACGATTCTAGAAGCGCTGCCAGCTTCCCTAAAAGTGACCAACAACAAAAACATCACTGCCCTGAAAACCATGTAAACAAGGAGCACACTTCCTATACTCTTCGCAGATCAGATTTCACCGGCCTTCAGTAATCTACGAATCAGCCGCCAGTAGGCCTGACCGTAATCGACAAAGACCTCCTCGCCTGCTTTCAATTTACGAGTGGTTGCAATAAAACAACGTCTCCCTTTGGTGATGAACTCTGAATTATTCCGGCATCCCGGGGCGCGATTTATGCCGCGAGCATCATTTGCATAACGACCAAAAGAGGAACGATAATGTAAGCCGTTGATGGCCCACGAATTATTCAACTTAAAAATATAGCCGTTGTAACCATCTTCATCTTTGACTTCCTTCCACGGTTGCAAACGTCCTTTGTATTCTGTCACCCAGCCGCCTTTCGGAATCTCAACCGTAGTAAACAATCCTTTTCCTGCACCGGGAATACGAGAACGTTTGATAGCAAGATGGCGAGCGTAAGTTTTCATCGATAGAATGGCAAATATAACCTGCAAGTTGAGAACAGAAAAATTCCCGGGGGCGATTATATGCTTTTCCTTTCTTCACTGATCAACTCCAAGTCTGCGCAGCGAACTGGGCCTGTTGATTTATCTTTGTAACGGTATACATCTACTATCGACAATGGAAATGCTATCCCAACACCCTTTATCGGCTGAAAACCACCACTCCGCCGCCGCCGGGAGCCATCCATAAGCGGAAGCTAGTAGTAGCACGTGCTATTCCGGTCTGTAACACGTAAGATTCAGGATCGGTGTTGAAATGAGATCCGGGTGCGTCCGTACATGATTCCACGCTATAGTCGACTTCCTGCTCCAAAAAATCAAGCGGCAAACTTATTTCTCGAGAGTATTCGTTGGTAATACCGGCCACAAACCAGGTTGTTCCCCGACGACGGGCCACTACCACGTATTCGCCGATAGAAGCTGCCAGTACACGTGACTCGTCCCAAGTATCCGGAAGTTTCTCAACGAACTGATAAGCCGGATGTGATTGATAATTTTCTAACAGGTCGGCAGCCATCTGCATCGGACTATAATTGACGACCAATAATGCCAGCTGGTTGGATAAGGTGCTGTGCACCGTATTGTTTCCCTTATCCAATCCGTTCCACGGGATGCGCTTTGCACTGAAATTATCCTCGCGTGCATCGAAAATACACGGCGTATAATCCATTGGCCCCGCCATTCCTCGTGTAAAGGGCAAGATGCAGGTATGTGACGGGGGATTACCATCGCTCCAAGCATTCCACTCCATCCCACGAACTGCTTCGAACGTCATCAGATTAGGATATGTTCGACTTAATCCGGAAGGTATGACCGACTCGTGTACATCCAGCATGATTTCGTATTGCGCGGCTTTTCGCATCACCTTATTAAAATGACGGATCATATACTGTCCGTGATGATGTTCAGTCGGCGGATTCACAGGTCCGGCGTATCCCGTTTTCACATAGTGAATGCCCAATCGTTTGTACTTTGCAAATGCGCTATCTATGTGGCTCTCATAAGAGAGAATATCCCCGCCGGTTTCATGGTGACCGATCAGTTGTACATTTCGCACATTGGCATATTCCGCCAGTTCTTCCAGATCGAAATCAGCATATGGCGTACGGAAGTCGAATGCGTTTTTTTCTCCCCAATTCTCCCATCCGGTATTCCATCCTTCTACCAGCACACCTCCCATACTGTGAGCTGCTGCAAAATCAATATACGCCTTTGCTTTTTCCGTCGTAGCGCCGTGTCTACCGCCTTCGTGTTTCCATGTCGTCAATCCCAGGTGCATTTCCCACCAAATACCGATATAACGCAGTGGTTTAACGAAAGAAAAATCCCTGACCGCCGGTGAATTAAGGTTCAGTAATACGTTGGATTCAAGCAGATCAGCCGCACGCGGAGCAACAAAGACAACACGCCATGGCGTGACCATGGGTGACGAAGTTTTTACCGCAACACCATCCGACCAGGGAACTAAATTAACATCGAACGACAACGAATCGGTCATCGATCTTCGGAGTGTCATGCTTGTATACTCCTCGATGGCTGCCTCGTGGACACTCACACATGTTCCGCTGTCAAATTGAACCGTAAATGGCGTTGCCACATGACTTGCTTCGGACAACCGTGTGTGCTGATAGGTTTTCTCATACGTATTGTAATCGGCCCAGGCCCACCAACTATTCGCATCACGCGAAAAACGGAAGGTGGAAAGCTCTCCCAAAATGTCCAGCTGTTCAAGCGTATCAGTAAGTCGGTAGCGAAAAGCAAATCCGTCGTTAAATAATCGAAATTCAACCGCAATATTCCGATGACTACGTGCCATTTGCAGCCGAAAATTATAGCTATGATGTCGGTCACTGATTCGTGAGCGTGTGCCATAGCGTGGTTCCCATTCCTTTTCCGCGAAGGAAGAATCCACCGACAAAATTTTAAAACGACGCAATGTATCATTACCACCCAGAATCAACCCAAGTGATGAAGGACGAAACAACGTGTCATCTCGAAAAACGACTAGATACTGCAGCTCACTATCGGGCGACTGGATAACGATACGCAGTTTACCATCGGGTGAACGCAACAAGAAATCGGCAGACGCAGCAGTTGTCCGGCCTACTAAAAACAATAAGAATAGTGCGATAAGCCGGTACATGTAAAAAAATTAAAACAGTTCAGCGACGCCTGATCTTCATCCTTTGAGATACTCCCAATCTTTAATCGGTTCGAAATCCTTTCGGCTTTCTACCGCTGATGGGTGTGTAAGTAGGGACTCCACGCTCACTTCAGGAATTAGGGCGGCGCCGAGTGACTCCTTAATAAAAATTAGATTATGTCCGTAATCATTGGCACCCACCAACCGATATCCTTTTCGCCGGGCCAAATTCGCCATAGCAACCGGTGATGCTCCGTGATAGACCGGATGCTTACCTGGAAAAGTATAATCAGGATCGTATGGAACCACGATATTATTCAGTCCGAATTCCACGTGTGTTTCGATAATGACAACACGCGGCGAAACAACGGACAATGCGTCCCAGATCCAGTAATCATATCCGTCAAGATCAATGGACAACAAATCGATTTCCCCGAGCAATCCGGCTTCACCGATTAATTGATTAACGTTCTCCCGCGTAACTTTATGGCAGATAAATTGAGGATGATACGCCCACGGATCAGGATAGCGTTGATAGAATCGTCGTCCGCGAGCCACCGAGGTTTTATCACCATCAATGAACAATCCGTACCATCCGAAATTAAGTATCAGGTTAGCGCAATTACTGTTAACGCCATCGTTGGAACCGATCTCGACGAATCGTTTTTGTCCCATACCAATCACAGAAAAAATAAATAGCAGCAGACCATCTTCTTCGTGCTGTGAAAACACTTTTAGTCCGGTGTCTTTCAGTGCCGGCGGATTTCCTGCAGCAGCCCGTTCCTGATAATACAAAAATAGTTGACGCTGCGCCGCTTGTGCGGCCGGAGAAAACTTATCCCAAACGCGAAAAATCAGTAAATACTTTTTCAGAAAATTCTTTACGCTGTTAATCATAATACAGCGTGAAAATACGTCATAAAAACGGTCTATTCAACCAGTCTAAAAAATAAGCTGATCAACGGTTGTGTGACGGAATAAGGCCTCGAAGACCCATATCTACGACACTTTCGGCACCGCCGATCTGCGCATCCCAACGACCATTTCCATTTGCATCTATCCATTCAAAGCTATTATTAATGGAAAGCGACATGGTAACGGTAATATCTTCAGTTTCGGTGCCGGTGATACGCAACGGCGTTACAAATTGTCCGGTAACCACGCAAGAACCCTGAGGAATAGGCGAAGAATTAAACAATGGATTAGGAACAGTAGTAGCACCGGGAGGCGCCTGGCCGCTGGAGACAATGCCGTTGGTTTCAAAACCCCAATAGCCTTGCAAGCGATTGCCGTTCACGCTGACTTGTTGGCTGTCGATGGTGTATGATGTAAGATAAGTGTTGTAACCCACGAAGCTGGCAATTGTTCCTGTGAGTGGTAGTCCGTTGAAAGAATAATCGACATCGTAATTCTGATACGAAAGCGATAACCGGACCCATTCGAAATTTCCCATGGGCACCTCGTTCAATGGAAGTTCCAAAAACACTTCTCCGGGCGCTACCACTCGTGAACGATTGAAATCAATCGCCGTAGATCCACCGATAGAAGTTTCTGGTGCATGATAAAGTATGGCCCCCTGGCCGAGCAAGGTGTAAGGTCCGGGAGCTAATTCAAGATAGTGTGCGGAAATTTTGTTGAACCTAGGATGTTGAGCAGCATGTCCGGCAGGGATACCGACGGTGTCACCAATGTTTCCCAGCCGCACTTGCGTGGAGTCAACAACGAGTTTCACGATCAGTTTGGGCTGATACGTATTTTCATTGTCTTTTTTACAAGAAAAGAAAAGTGCTAAGGAGAATAAAACGAAGATGGATTTGCTTTTCATTTTGACTATTTAAGCCCAATATAGTAATTGAAGCACTTTTCTGAAAATTGTTTTTACAGCCTAAAACGAGCCAATTGCGATTAAGGAGATGAAAACCATGATAATTACAAATCACGCCATTATTAGACACAAAACAATTAATGCATCTTTACGACTCGATAACGCTATGAAAAAACACATCCTACTACTACTCCTGGCATCGCTCAGTCTTCGCGTAACTTTTGCCCAACAGCAACGTCATTGTGGCACACATGATCGCTACGAGCAAGCTATTGCGAATGATCCCTCGCTGGTAAATCGCCGTCTCCAAATGGAGGTTCAACTTCAGCGCTGGATCGAATCGAAACAACTGGAGAAATCTACCGGCAACAGCAACGTAGTGGTTACTGTACCGGTAGTCATTCATGTATTGTATACCAACAGTGCTCAGAATATTTCCGATGCTCAAATCCTTTCTCAACTTGACGTACTCAACGAAGATTACGGATTACGAAATGCGGACACGACCGTAACACCACCCGTTTTCCAGCCGCTGATGTCGGATGTGCAAATACAATTTTGCTTAGCCGATATTGATCCGAACGGGAATCCCACCTCAGGTATTGAGCGCAGACAAGTTACCATCAACAGAATCGGAAACGGCAATAGGTATTACAATTATAATCAAGGAGGATTGAGCGCGTGGAACGCCGATTATTATCTCAACTTCTGGTTATGCGACATTGACGGAGGCAGTACACTAGGATACACCTATCTGCCGGGAACTGTAAATTCTAATCAAGATGGAATTGTAATCGATCCGCAATACTTTGGAACAATCGGCACTGTTACTCCGCCATTCAACAAAGGACGTACTGTTACACACGAGGTTGGGCACTGGTTTAATCTCGAACATATTTGGGCGGATGAATCCGGGTGTGCAGCGGATGATTATGTAGCCGACACGCCGCAACAAAAAGGAGAAAACTATGGTTGTCCCTCATACCCGCAAACCAACCAATCCGGCGGGCGTTGTAATAGTGCTGACCCCAGCTCGATGTTCATGAATTATATGGATTACACGGATGATGCTTGTATGGTCATGTTTACACAGGGTCAAACGGCACGGATGCAAGCAGCGCTGAATAACTTCCGTTCATCACTATTCACCTCCAACGGATGTTCCGCGACCACCGGCGTAAAAGATATCAATGGTGTGGCAGATGTGAACGTGATGCCTAACCCATCAAATGGCGTTTTCACTTTTCGGTTTGCGAATGAAATTATTGCCGGAGAACTTATCATTACTGATCTACAAGGCCGAATACTGATAAAAGCAATCGTTGAAAAAGGTGAGCCCGCAGCCGTAAACCTGGGTAACGAGTCAGCCGGTATATACTTCGCGCACGTTATAACCATCAACGGAACAAGCGTTATCCGACTGATAAAAAATTAACGGTTCACTACTTTGCGGCACAATCCGGATAATTCAATCGGAGCGTTTTGGGATCGATATTTTCGGGCAAGCCTTGCGGGAATCGCGCAAATCTATCGAGTTGATCTATGCTAACATTTTCCGTGGTAAAAGTAGCCGCTCGTTTCGCTGCCGATGTCAACGAGCCAATGACGATCCAATTCATTGGAAACGTAACTGCCGCAAACACGCCGTGGGATAACGAGAGCAGTGTAAATACAGGAATCGTCTAGGCATAATTTTTCGACGTTGCATAACGAACCGCAAAACTGACAACTTCATTTTTTCCGGAAACGATCAACTTGCCGCACGGTTCTGGCATCGTTTTTACGTAAAGCAATCTTGAAAAATGACAACAATAAATAGTAGCAGCGACAGTTTCTTCATACTCGAAAAATTAAATAGATGGAAACAAATCTAATGATGCAACCAAGCGAAGTGTATGATTAAAATCAGTCTTCGCTGCATTATACGGGAATCACTAGTTCTCCGAACCTGAATTTTTGGCCCTGCTGATTCTTACGAAAAACACAACTGACGGAAAGTTGGTAATAGTTACCATAATCCGGCAACGGACTGAAATCGGGAAGACTTTCTTTTCTAAGTGTTATGAATTCTTTCTGAAAATTACGCAACATCTCGCCATTGTCAGGATTCCTGGAAGGAACAACGCAGCGGGGACAAGGCTTAACGCCTTCGGCAAGCAATTGATTTACTAAAAAAGGAACGCGCACTTTGTGCGGCCGAACAAGGTTTTCCTCCCAAAACGCCGGCACATCATCGATTTCGATATTAGCCCGGAATCGACGCCGACATTCGTCCATGCTGAACGAAAAACGATCTGCGACTTGCCGAAGGCTGGCCGTTGAAATTAACGTGAACTTACTTTGCTCCGGATCATCAAGAAATGCACCGTCCGGATTTTCTTCAAGCGTTACATTATCCGAAAAGCATTCACTAAGAAACTGATTGATACGATGTCGGTCGTGATGAAGGTGAAATGTTTCCGGTAGTTTGTTTTCGGGCATAAAGGTGACATACTCCACCTCCTGATCAAAACCGGTACGGATTCGGTGAATGACTGGCGTGTTTTTACCGTTAACTACGATTCCCTTTTCATTGAAAATAGCGTACCGACGGTCGTTAAGGATAGAACCTGATGCGGTTACGGACGCCTCTATGAGCGACAGCCCATCCAGGGATTTTATAGGATAAACCGTAATGCGTGAAATAGTTGCTGCGTCCATGACCGAAAGGCAAGTTCATCAAATATTCGCCAAAAACAGCTGGATATACGGCCTTATTTACACGAAGGATTGTTTGTTCTTCACTACGCCGGCATTTGTCAAACCCCTTAAAATTGCGTTTTTTTACAGTCTAAAATTTATTCGTCTATGATTACCACACGCGTTGCTGAATTATTGAAAACAGCTGGAAATGGGCAAGCCGTCGAAGTGCGCGGCTGGGTACGGACCCGCAGAGGCAATAAGCAAGTGGCTTTTATCGCAGTCAACGATGGATCCATCATCCATAATATCCAGGTGGTGGCCGATATGGAAAAATTCTCGGAAGATTCTATCAAGAAAGTAACCACCGGCGCGTGTATTAGTGTGAAGGGCAAACTGGTTCCGTCACAGGGACAAGGCCAATCGGTAGAAATACAAGCGGATGAAATTCATGTGCTCGGTGAAGCGGATGAAACATTTCCGTTGCAGAAGAAAGGCCACTCGATGGAGTTTCTTCGGGAGATCGCGCATCTGCGTCCGCGAACAAATACCTTTGGTGCAGTATTCCGTATCCGTCACCACATGGCTTTTGCGGTGCATAAATACTTCAACGATCGCGGATTTTATTACCTCCATACACCCATCATCACCGGATCCGATGCTGAAGGTGCTGGAGAAATGTTTCAAGTCACCACCTTAGACTTACATAATCTTCCTAAAAATCCGGACGGAAGTATTAACCACAAAGAGGACTTCTTTGGCAAAGCCACCAACCTCACGGTTTCCGGTCAGCTCGAGGGAGAACTCGGTGCCATGGCGCTTGGCTTGATTTATACGTTCGGCCCTACATTCCGGGCAGAGAATTCAAATACGCCGCGTCACCTTGCTGAATTCTGGATGATTGAGCCTGAGATGGCGTTCTACGACATCAAAGACAACATGGATCTGGCGGAAGATTTTCTTAAATACCTGGTCCGCTACGCACTCGACACCTGCAAAGATGACCTTGAGTTTTTGAACAGCATGTACGACAAAGGACTGATTGCACGTTTACAATCTGTCGTTGATCAACCGTTCGAACGACTCACCTACACCAAAGCGGTTGAACTACTGGAAACATGCGGACAGAAATTTGAATTTCCTGTTTCGTGGGGAACAGACCTTCAGAAGGAACACGAAAACTATCTGGTGGAGCACTTCAAACGTCCTGTGATTCTCACTGATTATCCGATGACGATCAAAGCGTTCTACATGAAGCAGAACGACGACGGAAAGACGGTGCGTGCTATGGACATTCTTTTCCCATGGATCGGTGAAATAATCGGTGGTTCACAGCGGGAAGAGCGGTATGAAAAACTGATTCAGCGTGTTCGTGACATGAAAATCCCGGAACATGAAATTTCCTGGTATATCGATACACGAAAATTTGGAACATGTGAACATGCAGGATTCGGTTTGGGATTTGAACGTCTGATTCTTTTCATCACAGGAATGACGAATATACGTGACGTGATTCCGTTTCCGCGTACGCCTAAGAATGCAGAATTTTAAACGCTGCACTTACATTTCTGAAAAACTTACGGTTTAAGAGTCAATCGGGGCCGCTTATCAATTACCTTCTTTGTAAACCACTTCCAGCAAGGTTTGACCTACCGCTTTTAGCGTTGCGGCATCTATGACCGTCATGTTGTCGTTGTGGGTATGCCAATGCGAAGCAAAGCCATTGCGCGTCGTCTTGTCGCTATTAATAATATCAATTGATGGGATGCCGTAACGGATTACATAGTAATGATCATCCGTGACATAACCACCTTGTTCAAACAAAAAATAATTGGAATAGCCGAGTGATGCTGCTGCTTTCCAGATCTTTTCTACCACATACGAAGCGTTTTCGCCAGAGAAGCCTTCTATACGAAACTGTGCATTGCGCGAACCGACCATATCCAATAAAACTCCGTAGTTGGCGGTGTAACCGGCTACGTGCGGATTCTTAGTCCAATATTGAGTTCCCAACGCATAACTGTCTTCACTGCTACCGCCTTTCTCACCCCAGTCTTCCGCATCAAAAAAAGCAATATCAACGCCGATAGTCGGCGACTTCAAAGACAATTGCCGGGCGACCTCAAGCAATACACCGACACCGCTTCCTCCGTCATCTGCGCCGTCAATCGGTTCACGCGACCGTTCATCATCCTGATCCGCCCATGGACGCGTATCCCAGTGTGCAAATAATAAAATCCTCCCTTTCTTCTCCGGATTAAAGGAAGCGATGACATTTCGCATAGTCAAATTCGTTCCATCAAAGGCCGTCACTACACTTTTTTGTTCGATGACTTGCGGTGTGAAACGCGAAAGCGTAGCTGTCAAATAATCCGCACATGCTATATGGGCGGCAGTATTCGGAACACGCGGACCGAATTCTACTTGAGTACTGACAAAAGTATACGCGGAATCAGCATTGAAATCAGGAACAGTTACCGACGATGCTTGTGTTGACGCATCTGTTTGTTGTTGGGGCTGCTGCGGATTACTTCCACAGGCTGCTACCATCCACCAACAGCCGGCAATGAAGCCTCGAATAGTTTTGTTGAGGTTCATAACCAAGTGACTATTCCCGTGTCCAGGAGGTACCGGACTTTTCGTCTTTAATTTTAAATCCGATAGCGGCTAATTCATCTCGAATCTTGTCCGAAGTAGAAAAGTCTTTGTTGGCTTTGGCATCGGTTCTGACTTTAAGTATCATCTGCAAGAGCGCATCAATATCGGAACCTCCGCCTACACTCTCTTCTTTCAGACCAAGAATAGAAAATACAAATTCGGTAAAGAAATTTTTTAGTAATTCAAGGTCAGCAGCAGTGATGGTTTCCGTGCCGGCGTGCACTGAATTGATGATGCGTGCGCATTCAAAAAGGTGCGACAACGTGATGGCGGTATTCAAATCGTCATCCATTGCTTCGTAACATGCTTTCTGCAAGGACGGAATATCTGAGGTGGATGAAGCACCCGACGTTAATCGACGTAACGTTTGCGCAGCATTCATCAATCGACTGAGTCCTTTCTCTGCTGCTTTCAATCCTTCGTTGCTGAAATCAACCGGACTGCGGTAATGCGCCTGAAGGATAAAGAAGCGAATGGTCATCGGTGAATAGGCTTGCTCCAGCAACTTATGCGAACCGGTGAAAAACTCTTCCAGATTTATAAAATTACCTAACGACTTACCCATCTTCTGTCCGTTGATGGTAATCATGTTATTGTGCATCCAATAACGAACCGGTGCTTTACCGCAAGCGCCTTTCGATTGAGCCACTTCACTCTCGTGATGCGGGAAAAGCAAATCCATTCCGCCACCGTGAATGTCAAAAGTTTCGCCAAGATATTTGGTACTCATTGCCGAGCATTCGATGTGCCAGCCCGGAAAACCATCGCCCCATGGCGATGGCCAACGCATGATATGTTCAGGTGCTGCCTTTTTCCAAAGAGCGAAATCAGCAGGATTCCTTTTCTCCGCCTGTCCTTCCAATTCACGACGCTCATTGCCTGCACCGGCAATCAATTCATCAATGACACGACCACTCAACTTGCCGTAGTCGTGCGTTTTGCTGTAATTCACTACATCAAAATAAACAGAGCCCTTTGATTCGTAAGCCCAACCGTTTGCAATGATCGACTTGATCATTTCAATCTGCTCAATGATGTGGCCGGAAGCACGCGGCTCAATGTTCACCGGCAAATTGTTGAGCAAATGCATCGCTTCGTGGAACTTTTGTGTATAGAGCTCGACGATTTCCATTGGCTCCAGTTGTTCCAATCGTGCTTTCTTGGCAATTTTATCTTCGCCCGAATCAGCATCGTTTTCCAAGTGACCTACATCAGTGATGTTACGTACGTAACGCACTTTATAGCCAAGATGTGTAAGGTAACGGTAAAATACATCGAACGTAATGTAAGGACGGGCATGCCCGAGGTGCGGATGACCGTATACTGTGGGGCCACACACATACATTCCTACACGACCGGGAACGATCGATTCAAATTTTTCTTTCTTTCGGGAAAGCGAGTTGGTGATATGGAGTTGATGAGTTAGCATAAAATTGGTTGATCAATAAAAACGAGACAGCAGCAACTATTTCTACAGTGACCGGATTACATCACCGGATGCTGGAGATGGACGAGCATATCATCCGTCATTTTAGCTAAATCAAATTCGTGTCGCCAGCCCCAATCTTTACGTGCAGCAGCATCATCGAAACTTCTTGGCCAGGAATCTGCAATTTGCTGACGGCTGTCCGGTTTATAAGAAATCGAGAATCCGGGAATATGTTTTTCAATTTCAAGAGCAATGTCTTTCGGTGTAAAGCTCATGGCTGCCACATTGTAGCTAGAACGTATCTTAATGTGATCTGCAGCGGCATCCATGATTCCGATGGTCGCACGGAGAGCATCCGGCATATACATCATCGGCAGCATGGTATCTTCGGATAAAAACGCTTCGTATTTTTTACTCCGGAGCGCTTCATGAAAGATGTGTACCGCATAATCCGTAGTACCGCCACCGGGCTCAGATTTCCAACCGATCAGACCGGGATAGCGCAGACTTCGCACATCTACTCCAAATTTTTGGTGGTAATATTCACACCAGCGTTCGCCGGCTAACTTACTGATTCCATAAACCGTATTTGGCTCGGTAATCGTGTATTGCGGTGTGTTATCGCGTGGTGTGGTGGGACCGAAAACAGCAATAGAACTAGGCCAAAACAATTTGAACGACTGTTCACGTGCCAGGTCAAGCACGCCCAGCAATCCTTCCATATTCAAACGCCAGGCCGTCTTCACCTTTTGTTCTGCGGTGGCGGAAAGCAAGGCCGCTAACAGATAAACCTGTTTGACATTATTACGACGCATGACTTCATGAAGTCCTGAAGTATCCAGCACATCCACTTGCTCAAACGGACCGGTTCCTTCTAATGCAGCGTTGGCAGGTTTGATATCGGTAGCGATTACGGTGCTTTCTCCATGGCGGTGGCGCAATTCTTCCACCAGCTCGGTGCCGATTTGCCCGTTTGCTCCGATTACCAGAATGGACTCTTTCATTTTCAGGTCGTTTGAGATGTCAAAAATACGAATTCCCTACCAAAAAGGAACGGGGATCAGACGGCAGAAAATACTTCTGTACCGACCAATCCCCGCTAAAAATGCGTTTGTTTCGACTTAATGAGCAACCTGAATCCGCCTTGTTACGGATTCGCCAGTTGAGCCGAGCAGCTGGAGCATATAGATGCCCGACGGCAACCGACTCAGGTCCAGTTGAGCCGAATCCGTACCAGTAAATCGCGCGACCACCTGGCCGGAAATATCGAAAAGCTGACCGTTAAAACGACCGCCATTTTTCAACTGGAGGTATAGCACGTCTTTTACAGGATTTGGATACACGTCTATGGACGCAGCATTGGCATACTCGTTTATGCCGGCTGTCAGGCACAATACAGTAGGATTTACCGTCGATATCGTTCCCACCACGGCAGGAACTGCTGTTCCGGTGTTGGTCAATGCAGCAGAAAATGGATTAACGGCAGATGGAGGAATTGTGCTGGCTGCTGCAACCGTTGGTGTAAATGAAGCCTGATTACAACCACTTTGACCGAGCGCGTCCGTTTTCACGACATACACATCAAAATCGGTGTATTGTCCGCTGCGATCATATTGTCCGATCATTACATATCCGCCATCCGGGGTAGCCACGATATTTGCTGCTTCGTGGTAAGCGCCGGAAGAATAATTGTAGCGATTGCCCCAAACTACATTTCCAGCAGTATCGACTTCCATTGCTTGCAGAAAGGACGGCCCGTTCATACTGGTAGACAAGCCAAACAAGATGTAATTTCCGTTGGAGGCGCGTATCAGTTCGCGCGGTGTATCGTCGTTAGAAGAAGCGTATTTTTTTGATAACGATGCAGTCCCGGCAAGGTCGGTTCTCACCAGACCAAAAGCAGAACCCATCAGTCCAGAAACCTGATTCAACGTTACATATTCTCCATTTCCTTCCTCTAACGCTCCAACGCTGAATCCACTGCCAAAGCCCAAAGGAATATCCCCGATGAATCCGCCGAGAGAATCCAAGACGACCAACATCGAAGAGTAGGTGTAAATAATTCCATAACGATTAGATCCTAAAGGGACACATTCAAAAAACGGACAAGCTATACCATCGGCGTAATAACTTTCCGTACGAACCGATCCATCGCTTTTGATTCGCAATACGCCCATTCGGCGTTGTCCACCCAGCGAGAACGATCCGCCGATGACGTACGTACCATCTTCCGCCTGAAAAATACTATTTCCATTGTTGCCGGAACCGCCACCGTAGGTGCGTGTCCACACGGTATCACCGGCAACATCCGTCTTGATGACGTAAATCTGTGCAGCGCTAAATCCAAAATTTTGGGTAGAGCCCACCAACAGATAACCACCTTCATTAAGTTGAATGACGCGGTAGCTGGTAAACAGGTTAGAACCGCTGGTATATCCTCCGCTATAGGTTTTATTCCATTGTACGTTTCCTGACTGATCCAGCTTGAGCAAAAAGGCGGATTGCGTACCGGTTGCATATTGCAAACCGGCGACGATATAACCACCATCGGCAGTAGGTTTAATATCACTGGCTTGCTCGGAAGCGCCAAGGTCAATCGTCGTCTGAAATTGAACCTGGGCATAGGCCGAAGCGGAAAGTAGTCCGGCAATGGCGAAAAGAACAACTTTTTTCATGGAATTCATGTAAACAATTATTTGGCTGAACGGGTTTATAAGAGAGACGAATATACGCCGAATCGGCATCTATTAGTCGCCAATCAATAGATTTTATCCGCTGAATTTTCACGGAAAAAGAATGCTTAACTTCGTGAAAGAAAATCGATCTGTAGCGCTCAATAACCGGCAGCTTATCGCGTTATTACACGCTATGCAATATCCATTATGAAATCCATTTTTCGTCTGTTGCTTATAGTCATCGTTTTCGGGTACGGCGTCTTTTCCGCCGATACCTCTTTTTCGCAAGGACTTCCGGTCGCCATCGGCAACTGGCGGGACCACGTTCCTTACAGTAAAGCGATCAATATTGAAGAGGTAAATGACCGGATTTACTGTGCAAGTCGGTTCGGGCTCTTTAGCTTTCAGAAATTCGACGGCGGACTGAACCGTTTCACCCGGCTCAACGGACTTTCCGATGTGGAGATCGCAGGCATCTATTACGATCCTGCCACTCGCATCTTACTGATCAGTTATGAAAACTCAAACATCGATCTTTTATATGAAAACGATTTATCGATCGTAAACATTCCTGATATAAAACGAAAGAACATTGTAGGGGGCAAACGAATAAATGACGCATTGTTTTACAACCGAAAAGCATATCTGGCCACAGACTTTGGAATCGTCGTTGTTGATCTTGAGCGCCAGGAAATAAAAGACACCTATTATATTGGTTCGGGCGGTAGTAATCTTATCGTGAACGGACTTGCCTTCAACGGAACGGAATTACTCGCAGCGACCTCTTCCGGCATGCGTACGGCTCGCATCAACGATCCCAATATTTTCAATTTTACGGGATGGACGCAGGAAACCGGAGGATTGAGTGACGTCTCTGCACGATTCACCTCCGCAACGTCGTTCAACGGAAATTTTATTGCTGTTATATCTGAAGAAAACGGAACTGCCGACACAGTACTTCAACGTACCAATGGCAATTGGCAGGTTTTACTTTCCGAATATACACGTGGCGCACGCGTTGATTCACTTCACCGCAATTTTATCTACTCGAATCAGCTAAAAGCGCTAGCGTATGACAGCACATTATCCTTGTATCGGAATGTGGACGGAAACACCTACTACCCGCCACAAATCAACGACGCCTTTGTTGATGTGAACGGCCAATACTGGCTGGCCGATAACCAGCGTGGACTCGTTCAAGTCAACTTCAATCCGGATTATGTACTGAACCATGCGCCATCAGGACCTGGATCTGAAGCGGTGTATGCCATGGACTCGCGCGGCGGAACGCTATGGGTCGCTTCAGGATCATTGTCCGGCTTTGCACCACAATATGACGCTAAGAATGGCTGCTATGTATTAAGTGATAACGACTGGAAATCTTTCAACCGATCCAACGACACCTTGTACGACCGCATTAACTTGCCGGCCATGGTGGCGGTGGCCGTTGATCCGAACGATCCAAAGCACGCTTACTTCGGCAACTGGCGCGGTGGAGTTCTCGAATACAATACCAACGGCGGTACCCGGCAATACAATGAGGCCAACAGTACGCTGTTGTCAAAAACAGGACTGCAGAATTATATTCTTGCCGGTGGTATTACGTATGACAGCAACGGAACGCTTTGGGTTGCGGCAGGAGGAACAACTTCACCGATCAATGCCCGTTATGCTAACGGCACCTGGAAATCGTTCCAGATCCGGGATGCATCCGTAGCTAATCTGTGGCTTTTCCAGACACTCGTAGACGATTTCGGCACCAAGTGGGTTATCGCCTACGACGGACCTAGTGCAGGCGCCGGCATTATCGTATTCAATGAAAACGATGCTGACAATCCGAACGACGATAGCTACCGGCAATTGACAGACCGTGTCGGCAGTGGCGCATTACCAGATATTTTCGTTCGCTCCATGGCCAAAGATAAAGATGGTTCCATCTGGGTGGGCACGAATAAAGGTGTTGGTGTTTTCTATAATCCGTCCGACATTTTCAGCACTACAAATTTTGATGCACAACGAGTGATCATCGAACAAGACGGTTACGCGCAATATCTCCTGGAATCGGAATACGTTACATCCGTAGTGATCGACGGTGCTAACCGCAAATGGTTCGGGACGTATGGCGGTGGAGTGTTTTTGCTTTCTGAAGACGGAACGAAGCAGTTACTCAACTTCAACACCGACAACTCTCCCCTTCCTTCCAACAACATTGCCTGTATGACAGTCGATAATCTAACGGGTGAATTATTCATTGGAACTGATAAAGGCGTCGTTTCCTATCGTAGCGATGCTACCAGCGGCGGAAGTGTTTGTGACGGCTACTATGCTTTCCCGAATCCGGTCAAACACGATTACAACGGCCCAATTGCTATCCGTGGACTCGTCGACGACGCTGATGTACGAATTACTGATACGGCAGGCAATCTGGTGTATCACACCAAAGCGCTCGGCGGCCAAGCGATTTGGGACGGAAAAGATTTTTCAGGCCGTCGCGCAGCGACCGGCATTTATTTTGCGCACGTCACCAATATCGACGGCAGCGCAACCTGCGTTACCAAGATCCTGCTGGCCAAGTAATGCTTCACAAAACACGCGGTATAGTTTTTCATACGACAGATTATTCGGAAACGAGTATCATCGCAAAAATCTATACCGAACTTTTCGGGGTACAATCCTACATGGTTAACGGCGTTCGTAAACAAAACGCCAGAAACCGATCCAGTATTTTTCAGCCGCTTTCCCTCGTGGAAATGGTAGTATATCATAAGGAGCGGGGCGGAATTCAACGAATTTCTGAAATCCGTAACACCCCACAATACAAGAATATTCCATTTGACGTGGTAAAAACATCGATGGTCCTTTTTCTCTGTGAAGTCATTTATCGTGCTGTCAAGGAAGAAGAAGAAAATTCCGATTTGTTCGAATACCTTTTCAATGGACTTCAAGTGCTCGACGTGCAGCCGGAAACCACCGGAAATTTTCATCTGTCTTTTCTATTACGACTTACCCGTTTTCTCGGCTTCTTCCCGAACGGCGCTTATTCCGAAGATGCGCCATTCTTTAACCTGCAAGACGGAACCTTCGAGGCGCTCACACCTTCTCATCCTTTTTTTCTGGACAAGATCCTTAGTCGTAAATTCAACGAAGTAATTATTGCTTCGGCCAATCTCAGCGAAACGGTTTTGCTAAGCGCCGCTGAACGTCGCGAGCTCATTGAACGATTGCTCGAATATTTTCGCTTGCACATCGACGGCTTCGGCGAAGTGAAATCACACAAAGTTTTGGAACAGGTGTGGATGTAGTGCTTAGAGTACGTCCTGAACTTTAGCGGCTTCTGCGCGACTGAATCGCTTTCGGATCCAACGCGGCAATAAAATCGCACCAATAAACAGATACGGATAATAGCTGATCAGGCGCCAAAGCAAGCCCAGTGTAGCTGCGAGTCCGGTAGGAATGAACTCGCCTAAAAAATCCGTGAACATGAATTCTGCCAGACCGCTTCCGCCGGGCGTTGGGCTGAATAGTATTATGATACCCATGATGACTTGTCGGGCGAAGACGACGTAATTGTCAATGGATGATTGGTTGAACGCGAGAATAAGACAATTGACAATGGAGTAACGCGCCGTCCAGGAAGCAAACGTGCCGAAAAATGAATAGAACCAAAACTTCCGGTTCTTATTGTTCAATCCTTTCGAAGCGATTACCAGCTGATTACCGGTTTCCAGCGCACTGTGTTTCCAGCGACGTAACAGCGGCAGGGAAAAGAGTCGCAGTAGAAGGTATTTGATAAACCGCGGGTTGATAAACAAGGCGTAAGCAACAAACACCTTGTAGGCAAGAATAATGAAATATACCGCCCAGAACGTATAGAAGAACCCCTTGCTGATCGGGATCATGTTTGCTTCCGACAGCGTGGTAAAAAGTCGCTCCTTACCGATCGTAAAATAAACGAGCGGCGCCATCAGCGCAAGAAATACGCCGTCCTGGAACGAGGTAACCATCACAGCGGTGATGCTTTTCCCCATGTTTATTTTTTCGCGATTCAGGATGAAAATCGCAAAGATGAATCCGCCGCCAATCATTCCGGGAGCAAGTGCAGAAGCAAATTCCCATAGCATGATCACATTGAACGCGTTTCTCCAATTCAACTCATAATCCGTCAGCGCGCGGATACGGATCATATACGCCCAATCGCGTATAATCATCATCAGAAAGGCGGCAAGAATCCAGAGCGTGCTGTTCCATGTCCAGTCAATTTTCTCAAACGCCGCCGGATCGAAACTTCGTAATAAGAGGAAGGTCGCTGCACCGAGTCCGAGAAGGATCGGTAAAAAAATCCGGGAGGGCCGGAAGTTTCGGAGCAGTTGCCTTGAGTCGGGTTGCATGCAGGATGCAAGAAAGTGATTATGCGGTCACTTCCTCGGGTTCACTCAGCCAGAAATTATTGAAACCAATTCCCAGTGTAATTCGGATAACTTGTTCAGCCAGAAGTTCGAGTACGGCCAGGAAGGTGAAGATGGCTTGTACTTTATTCTCGCAGGAGGTGATAACTTCCGTGAAAGCGACTTTGCGGTGAGCACGGATACGCTCCCGAAGCTGCGTCTTCTCGCCGGCAATCGTATACGGATATTGCACCACTTTGTGTTTCACTTTTTTGCTTTCGTTCTCGAAGCGGGTAACCACCTTGTTGAACGTATTGAGCAACTGATAAAGTGTGAGGTTCATGAGCTCTTCAGAAGCCGCATTCTGCATGGCGATCTCGGCCAACTCGCGCTGGATGTTTCCGCGAGCAGATTTCAACGAACGGTCTTCTTCCAGCACACGCATATCTTCGCAAGCTTCTTTGAACTGCTTGTATTGCAGGATGCGTTCTACCAAATCCTTCCGCGGATCGATCTCATTGCCGGCATCGTCCAACTCAGGACGAGGCAACAGCATTTTAGCCTTGATCCGCATAAGCGTCGCAGCGACGAGAATGAACTCACTGGCCAGCTCGATATTCAGGTCGTTCATCTGGCGGATGTACTCCAAAAAGTCGTTGGTAATACTGGAAATAGGAATATTATGAACGTCGATCTCGTCACGTTCAATGAAGAACAGAAGGAGATCAAACGGCCCTTCGAACTGGGGCAATCGGACTTCAAATGCTTTTTCCACAGGAATTAGTGTAAGTATTCAAATCTACGGAATTTCCCCGAAAAGGACTTTAACGAACTTGAATTAGCTGATATTTAACTGATTAGTCACTAATTGGTTAGAAAACTACGCTTTATCAGCCTCCTACCTTCAGTCACCGATTACGCAGTACCCAAAAAACACCGCGCACATTGGCCCGCCATTCGTTCAGCAACATAACCAAGATAATCTCTTCAATCAATTCAAGTGTAGTAACGATCGCCGCCACATAAAAAAGTGGATAGAACGGCGATTGCGTGAAAAACAATAGCAGGAGAAACGTCCCCTGCAGCAATGCCGCCAGTTTGGCCAGAAACGTATGAAAGCTGGTAATGCGTCCGTAACGGATGAACGCGAGGAGCGTTTGAAGCACAAACAGGACAAGCATAACTCCAATCGTCCATCGTTGCTCAATCAGAAAATCCTGTTTGAAAAACCATACTCCTAAAATCCCGGCCAGGATAGTGAGATCGTCGCCGATAGAATCAAGCTTGGTACCAAAAACGCTGGCCACTTTTAATTTGCGCGCCAGCATACCATCAATCAAATCGGTGAAAAAGCAAATACCAAGCAGCCACTTGAAAATATCCTGGCGATCCAGGTAGATGAGTAAAACCAAAAAAGGAAAAGCTATCACCCTAACCCAGGTGATACCGTTTACCACAAAATAACCTCGATTAACCACGCATTAAAATTACGAAAGTTCCGAAGCCTTCAAACATGATGTGACGTGACGTAAGTCATAGGGCCGCTGCATTCAAACGATTACATTGGTCGACTATGAAGTGGACACAACCTTTTTCCTCCATCGGAATCCATGATGTAGCTGTTTTTGGCGGTAAAAACGCCTCCTTGGGAGAAATGACACAACACTTGAGCGGGTTAGGAATTCGAATTCCAGAAGGGTTTGCTGTCAATGCAGTGGCCTTTCGTTTTTTTCTGCAAGAAAACGGAGTGTACGAAAAGATAGCGGCAGCGCTGAAAACTGTTTCACCAAAAACACTAAACGGGCTGCGTGAAGCCAGTGCCGATTGTCGTGCGTTCATAGATAAATGTAAACTTCCATCCACACTTTCAACTGCTATTTTGGAAGAGTATCACCGAATGGGATCTCCCGCGGTTGCGGTGCGCAGCAGTGCCACGGCCGAGGATTTGCCGACAGCAAGTTTTGCCGGACAACATGAATCCTTCCTGAACGTTTGTGGCGATGACGAATTACTGGACGCGGTAAAAAACTGCTACCGTTCTTTGTATACGGAACGGGCCATCAAGTACCGTATCGATAACGGATTTGATCACATGAAAGTCGCTTTGTCGGCTGGCATACAACGGATGGTCCGCAGCGATATCGGTAGCGCTGGCGTTGCTTTTACCCTGGATCCGGAAACCGGTTTCAGCGATGTAATTTACCTTACCGGTGCCTGGGGATTGGGAGAAACTATTGTTCAAGGCGCGGTCAATCCGGATGAATTTTTGGTATTCAAACCAACGTTGACAACGGCCAACGATCCTGTGTTGCGAAAATCGAGGGGTGCAAAAAAAAACAAACTGATTTACGGAACATCCGGCGATGAAAGAACGGTGCTGGTAGCTACCAGCGAAGCAGAGCAACGGCAATTCGTACTCCATCAGGAAGAGGTAATCCAGATAGCCAAATGGTGTGCGGCGATTGAAGCACATTACAAGATGCCCATGGATATAGAATGGGCAAAAGACGGGATTACGAAGGAGTTGTTTATTCTTCAGGCCCGGCCGGAAACCGTTCATGCGCAAAAGCGGAGCCTGACATTGCGGGAATACAAACTGAAAAGTACACCACCCGCTATTTTGACCGGCACCGCTGTCGGCCATGCCATCGTGAGTGGTCCGGTAAAAATCATCCGATCGCTCGAAGACGGTGCAAAAGTGAATGACGGCGATATTTTGGTTGCCGAAATCACTCATCCTGACTGGAACACTTTGCTGCGAAAAGCGATTTGTATCATCACCGACAAAGGCGGACGAACGAGTCATGCGAGTATTGTGGCGCGCGAACTCGGCATCACCGCCATAGTAGGTACCGAAGTAGCGACGACACTCTTGCAAGACGGACAAATCATTACCGTTTCTACCGCCGGCGGAGAAACCGGTACTGTCTACAATGGCAAGTTGAGTTGGTCCGTTTCGGAGATTCATCCTGATATTTTCGCCGCTACGTATACACAACCCATGCTTATACTGGCGGATCCGTCAAAAGCATTTCACTATTCCTTTTATCCTGCTAAAGGAATTGGGCTGTTACGTATGGAATTTATAATCTCCAACAGCATTCGCATTCATCCGATGGCATTGGTGCATCCGGAAAAAGTGATGGACGAAAACGTGCGCAAAGAAATTGCCAGCCTTACACAGGATTACTCTGACAAAAAGGAATTTTTCATTGAGCGCTTAGTCGCTTCGCTTGCTGTAATGGCCGCCGCATTTCATCCACACGATGTGATTGTGCGGATGAGCGATTTCAAAACAAATGAGTATGCCGATCTTATCGGCGGAAAATATTTTGAGCCGGAGGAAGAGAATCCGATGCTTGGATTCCGGGGAGCTTCCCGCTATTATCGCGACGCGTACAAAGCAGGATTTGGATTAGAATGTGCGGCCATCCGGCGGGTTCGAGAAAACATGGGGCTTACGAATGTAAAAGTGATGATTCCGTTTTGCCGGACTGTTGAAGAAGGGAAAAAAGTACTGGAAACCATGCGCGAGTTCGGACTGGAACGCGGAAAGAACGGCCTTGAGGTATATGTCATGGCAGAAATACCAAGCAACATTTTACTGGCCGAAGAATTCGCAGAAATATTTGACGGGTTTTCCATCGGATCCAACGACTTGACACAGCTTACCCTGGGCATCGACCGTGACACTTCTATTATCCAAGATCTGTTTGATGAAAGTAATCCGGCTGTATTGAAATTGCTGAAATCGATCATTATGTCTGCGAAAAAAAACGGCCGAAAAATCGGCTTGTGCGGGCAAGCTCCCAGTGATAAGCCTGCGTTCGCACAGTTTCTGGTTACTTGTGGCATCGACAGCATAAGCTTCAATCCGGATGCCCTACTACAAGGCATTGAAAATATTGCGTCAGCAGAAAAAAACATCCACCAATCATATGAAACGATTACAGCATAAGACAGCTATTATCACCGGCGCTGCCGGAGGAATGGGAAAAGAAGAAGCGCTGCTTTTTGCAAAAGAAGGAGCAACTGTTCTTGCTACCGATATCCACTACGAAAAGCTAATGGGTTGGGTGAAAGACGCACGTAACGAAGGACTGCTGATTCAAGGAATGAAGCACGACGTTACGTCAGGCGACGAATGGAAAAATGTACTGGATAATTGCATATCATTATACGGACGAATCAACGTTCTCATCAATAATGCCGGTGTTTTTCCGGCCGGCAAAACGACGGAAAACACTACATCGGAAGAATGGGATAACATACTTCGTATCAATCTGACCGGCCCCTTTTTGGGATGCAAACTCGTGCTGCCATTCATGCAGCAAAGTGGCGGAGGTTCCATTGTGAATGTAGCATCAATTGCGGGACTGGTCGGCGGAAACGGTCCAGCCTATTCGGCATCCAAAGGCGGATTGCGTTTACTCACGAAAGACCTGGCAACGGAGTATGCGAAATACCATATTCGTGTGAACGCACTGCTTCCCGGTGGCGTTACCACACCGATGACGGAAGAGCTGCTGAAAGCTCCCGGAATGGATCAAGTGATAAAGTCCATGAGTCCGCAAGGACGAATGGCAGATGCTATCGAGCTTGCATACGGAGCGTTGTTTTTAGCCAGCGATGAGTCTTCCTTCATGACCGGAGCCGATCTGGTCATAGACGGCGGTGCCGTAATCCGCTGATTATTTTTTATCGAGCTAATCAGCGATTAATGTTCCGACAAAACGTAAGCCGAACCAGAAATTTTTCTACCCGTGTAAATAGTATCTTTGCGCGCTATGCAAAAGATCTATCATCTGTCCACCTGCAACACGTGCCAGAAAATCATTCAGGAGCTCGCTCCAAAAAAACAGGTACAGCTGCAGGATATCAAATCAGATAAAATTACGACGGAACAGCTGGACGAATTAGCGACTTTTGCGGGTAGTTACGAAGCATTATTCAGTCGGAAAGCCATCAAATACCGTACCCTGGGTCTTGCGGCTAAAGTGCTGACAGAAAAAGAATACCGTACACTGATTCTGGAGGAGTATACGTTCTTGAAACGTCCGGTCGTTGTGGCCGGAAAATCGATCTTTATCGGTAATGCCGCTAAAACAGTAGCCGCTGCGAAAGAAGCGTTGGCAGGATGAACAAGTCAACACGCGCGCATGCTGCCATCCTGCTGGCGAATCTGATTTATGGAGCAAATTTCAGCATCGCTAAAGTGGCGATGCCGGAATACATTCGGCCATCAGGATTTATTTTGCTACGCGTCATTGTTGCGCTCATCATGTTCTGGATATTCAGCAAGATGACCGACAAAAACGAAAAGATTGCTGCCAAAGACCATGTGCTGCTCTTCATGCTGGGCATGTTCGGGGTTGCAATCAACCAGCTTTTATTCTTTGAAGGCTTATCACGAACATCCAATATCAATGCAGCACTGATTATGACATCAACACCGATCATGGTGATGGCTGCTGCTAGTGTACTGCACAAGGAGCGCATCTCCTGGGCGCGTGGACTTGGCATCGTGTTGGGCGTTGGAGGAGCTTCCAGCCTTATTCTTGCGCGTAAAGATGTTTCCGGAAATGCTACATGGCAAGGCGATCTAATGATCCTGATCAACGCTGCCTCGTATGCCATCTTCATCGTCGGATCAAAACCACTGATGAAAAAATATTCCCCGTGGCTGGTCATACGATGGACGTTCTTCTATGGACTGCTGCTGGTTTTACCTTTCGGCTACCAGCAAGTATCCCTGATTGAATGGGAAACCTTCACCCTACCGGTTTGGCTGGCCACGGCTTATGTGATCATCGCAACGACCTTCTTTGCTTACCTCTTTAACACGTACGGACTTCACCATCTCAGCGCATCCGTGGTGAGTTTTTATATCTATTTGCAACCGGTTTTCGCCACCCTGATTTCGTTGTTAATCACCCACGAACGGGTGACCGTGGTACAGCTCATTGCCTGTTTACTCATTTTTTCAGGGGTTTATTTGGTGAACAAGCGTTCCGGCGGTGTTGACGACAACGTGCCGTTACCAAAGGAATAGCAGAAATTCCAACAATTGGAGTAATTTTGGGGCTTCATTTTCAAATCCTTGTACCATGATTCGTTCCATGACCGGTTTTGGCAGCGCCTCCGTGCAAGTCGGCAACAAGACCATTTTGGCGGAAATCAAATCCGTCAACAGCAAGTTCTTCGACTTGTCACTGCGGTTGCCTTCAGTATTCCGCGAAAAGGAACTGGAAATTCGCACCGAATTAAACCGCACGATAGAGCGCGGAAAGGTGGAATGCACCGTCTCTATCGAGTCACCGGAAGAACAGCGGCGTGCAACGTTCAATATTGAATTGCTGAAAGCCTATCACGAGGAATTAAAAACCGTACAACAAGCGCTGAATCTCAAAGAAACGCCGGAACTGTTGCGCACCTTACTCAACATGCCGGATGTTATGGTTACTGAGAAAAACGGTTTGAGTGAAGAGGATTGGAAGGCCCTGCAACAGGCATTGCAAGGAGCGACCAAAGCCTTCGATGTGTTTCGTCAAAAAGAAGGAAGCACATTAAAAGTAGATCTCGAGCAACGTGTAGTTGCGATTCGTGATAACATGGTAAGATTGGAACCGTTTGAAAAAAGTCGCATCGAACAAGTAAGAAAGAAACTGCAAACTAGCCTGGAAGAATTCGTACAGGTAAGCGAAATAGATCGTAACCGTTTCGAACAAGAATTAATCTACTACCTCGAAAAACTGGATATCACGGAAGAAAAAGTAAGACTGAAAAGTCACTGCGACTTCTTCCTGAAAACCATGAATGAAGAGGTGTCAAGCGGAAAAAAACTTTCCTTCATTGCGCAGGAAATCGGCCGTGAGATAAATACCATCGGTTCAAAATCGAATGATGCTGCCATGCAGAAAATCGTGGTAGACATGAAGGATGATCTGGAAAAAGTCAAAGAACAGGTCCTCAATATCATCTAAAATAATGCAGGGCAAACTCCTTCTTTTCTGCGGACCCTCCGGTAGTGGTAAAACGACCATCGTACATCACTTGCTGCAAAATGATCCGCGCCTTAAGTTTTCTGTTTCCGCCACCACGCGTCCTATTCGCGCCAACGAAAAAGACGGGATCGATTATCATTTTTTAAGTGTCGCTGATTTCAAAGCGAAGATTGCCAACCATGAATTCGTCGAATGGGAAGAAGTTTATACCGACCGATTCTACGGAACATTGCGGGCCGAAGTGGATAAGATTTGGATGGAGAATAAAGTAGCGGTCTTTGATGTGGATGTAGAAGGCGGATTGAAAATCAAAAGTATTTTTGGCGATCTGCTGCTTTCTGTCTTCGTAATGCCGCCATCCGTAGATGAGTTGCGCCGCCGCTTACACACACGGAATTCGGAGACGGCAGAATCGTACCAAACCCGGATCAACAAAGCCGAACATGAACTCACGTATGCGTTCCGATTCGACAAAACTATTGTCAATGATGTACTGACAGATGCGTTGGATGATGCTGCCAAACTGGTGAACGAATTCCTGAACACCTGACAACTACGGATCGTCATGAAAATAGGTCTTTTCTTCGGCTCCTTCAATCCGGTACACAACGGACATCTGGTGATCGCTTCCTACATGGCGGAATTTACTGATCTGGATCAGGTATGGTTCGTGGTTACACCGCACAATCCCTTCAAAGAAAAAGAAACTTTACTCGCTGATCATCACCGGTTTCAACTGGTAAAAATTGCCATCGGCGACTTCCGTAAACTGAAAGTATCAGACATCGAGTTTAACCTGCCAAAACCCAGTTATACCGTTCATACTGTTTCCTACCTGTACGATAAGTATCCGGAACATCAATTTGTGCTGATCATGGGCGCCGACAATTTGGATTCATTTCACAAGTGGAAAAACTGGGAGCAACTACTGGAGCAGGTGGAATTATACGTTTATCCGCGCAAAGAAAGTTCCGGCGGTGAATTACTACATCACCCGAAAGTACAGGTCATCCCGGCACCGATGATGGAGTTGTCGGCTACATTCATCCGTAATGCGATCAAATCCGGGAAGGATGTTCGTTACATGGTACCGGAAGCTGTGTGGCAATACATGCGGGAAATGCATTTTTACGAACGGTAAATTCCGTTATCGCATTCCCTCAGGTTTCGTACTTTTGCCACATGCGATTTTTTAGTGCGCTGTTGTATTACGGTATCATCATTCCGATATCCTTGCTGCCCTTCTGGTTGCTTTACCGGCTGTCGGACCTGATGTTTCTTATTATTTACTACGTTGCACCGTATCGGAAGAAACTGGTACTGGAAAATCTGCGGCGTTCATTCCCGGATAAAAACGAAGCGGAGCTGCGGCACATCCGCAAAGACTTCTACCGTCATTTTTGCGACCTGGTAGTCGAAAGTCTCAAGACATTCACCGCGTCGCCGGCGGCAATTCAGCGGCGCGTCGAGCTCGTCAACCTGGAGTTGCTGGAGCGGCTCTATAAAGAAGGAAAGAGTGTCATACTGGCTACTGGTCACTATGCAAACTGGGAATGGCCGGCCATTACCTTACCGTTTCACAGTTCCCACATGGCCACCGGCATTTATAAGAAACTCTCGAATCCGTTTTTCGATAATAAGCTGCAACGTTCACGCTCACGCTTTGGCTTGAAATTGATGTCCACCAAAGAAGTACAGCAATTTTTCGCCAAGCATGAAAAGAACCTGTGCACATACGGATTTATCAACGATCAGAGTCCTTCCGATCCACGCCGCGGATATTGGATGACGTTTCTGAATCAGAATACTTGTATGTTGATGGGTGTCGAATCATATGCGATAAAATATAATCTTCCGGTAGCCTACGCCGTAATCACAAAAAAGAAGCGCGGTTATTACCGTTACGAATATAAATTGATTACCGATAATCCGGGCGTAACAGAAAAATACGCGATCACGGAAGCCTGTGCCCGCATGAATGAATCCATAATACGAAATGCTCCCGCCTATTGGCTGTGGACGCATCGTCGTTGGAAACACAAGCGGCCTGCCGATCATTGATAACTACAATTCACTACAATTCATCTTCACTTACTTCACTCACATGTCATCAGAAAACCTCAGCTTCGGTACCCGCGCTATTCACGCCGGACAAGAACCAGATCCGTCCACCGGCGCTATCATGACGCCGATTTACCAGACATCGACCTATGTGCAAGAGCGCCCTGGCAAACACAAGGGTTACGCGTACGCACGTGGTAAAAACCCTACACGGGTCGCACTAGAAAAATGTATCACCTCCTTGGAAAATGCGAAACACGGCCTGTGCTTCTCTTCCGGACAAGGTGCAGAAGATGCCATAATCAAATTGCTTCGCCCCGGCGATGAAGTCATTGCGACGGATGATCTGTATGGCGGTTCGTACCGAATGTTCACCAAAGTATTCGAACACTTCGGTATCGTATTCCATTTTGTTGACATGGCCGATGCAAATAACATCCGGAATTTCATCAACGATAAAACGAAAATGATCTGGGTCGAAACACCAACGAACCCGATCATGAAGATCATTGATATCGAAGCTGCCGCTGCGATTGCAAAAGAGAAAAAACTCATTCTCGTAGTCGATAACACCTTTGCTTCTCCCTACTTGCAAAATCCGCTGAATCTCGGCGCATCAATTGTCATGCATTCTGCAACCAAATACCTGGGCGGACACTCGGACGTGGTCATGGGTGCAGTGTGTACTAACGATGATACGTTGTACGAGGAACTTGCTTTCATCGCTAATTCCTGCGGAGCGACTCCCGGACCTATGGACAGCTTTTTGGTGCTCCGTGGCTTGAAAACACTGCATGTCCGCATGGACCGACATTGCCACAACGGAAAACTAGTTGCAGCATTTTTAAAATCACATCCCAAAGTGGACAAGGTTTACTGGCCGGGATATCCGGATCATCCCAACCATGCTATTGCTAAAAAACAAATGC
>CAINVI010000090.1 GCA_903854075.1 Candidatus Pollutiaquabacter sp.
CCAATGATCGTCAAGATCAATACGAGGTGTACGACTTGCTTAAAAAATTCAATGACCTGACCGCTGATAAGTCGGTACGAACCGATGACTACAAGCTGGAGAAGACGTTGACCCGCTTGCGTGAAATCAAATCCCCTGAGGAAATGGTATTGCTGCGCAAGGCGGTCGATATCTCCGTCGATGGTCACCTCGAGATGATGCGAATGGTCGAGCCCGGCTATCTAGAATATCAGGTGGAAGCAAAGGGGGAATACACGTTTCATTACCACGGTGCGGAAGATATTGGCTACCCCAGTATTTGCGGCAGCGCTGAAAACGGTTGTGTCTTACATTACGAGAAAAACCGTCGTCCGCTTTCCCCGGGCGACCTTATCTTGCTGGATATGGGGGCCGAATATCACGGCTATACTGCAGATATTACCCGAACACTTCCGGTTAGTGGCGGCTTCACCGCCGAGCAACGAGCTGTTTATGATATCGTACTGCGTGCTCAGGAAGCTGGAATACGTGCCTGCAAAACCGGAAATGCATTCCGTGAACCGCACAACGCGGCCTATCGGGAGGTGGCAGCGGGATTGTTGGAACTGGGTTTGATCACCACGGAGAAGCAAGCCAAGCAGTATTTTCCACACAGTACCTCGCATTATCTGGGGCTTGATGTTCACGATCCTGGATCCTATGGCGTTCTCGAAGCCAATCAGGTCATCACCGTGGAACCGGGCATCTATATTCCGCCGGGTAGTCCTTGCGATAAGAAATGGTGGAACATCGGAATCCGAATTGAGGATGACATCCTCATTACCCCGGATGGTCCGGAAAATTTGTCCGGTAAGTTACCCAGAGACCCCGAGGTTATTGAAAAATTGATAACCAATGCCAGGTCGCCGGCTCTGGAGACGAAATAATGCCTTTTTTAAGGGTCTTTTGCATTTTGAAGAATAAAATTGTATATTTGCAACCCTAATTCAGGAAAAACGGATTAGGTTAATATTCATTCAAATGGCAAAGAAAGGCAATCGCATTCAGGTTATACTTGAGTGCACCGAGCACAAAACCAGCGGTCAACCAGGAACTTCCCGTTATATCACGACGAAGAACAAGAAGAATACGCCTGATCGTTTGGAAATGAAGAAGTACAACTCGATTCTCAAGAAGATGACGGTTCATAAGGAAATCAAGTAATCAGTAATTAACGTTTAAAATCTATAGGTCATGGCTAAGAAAGTAGTTGCTACCCTGAAGACCGGTAAAGGAAAAGAATTCTCTAAAGTTATTAAGATGGTGAAGAACCCGTCTACGGGAGGCTACCAGTTCAAAGAAGAAGTGGTTCACAACGACCACGTAAAAGACTTCTTGAAAGATAAATAAAATCCGGATGCTCGTCATCGGAAAGCTTCTTTCGACCTGAAAGGAGCTTTTTTCATATATCACTGTTTTTAACGCTGCGACATGGGACTGTTTGATTTCTTTTCCAAAGAGAAAAAAGAAAGCCTTGATAAGGGCTTGGAGAAAACCAAGACCAGTATCTTTTCTAAAATCGCCAAGGCCGTTGTCGGAAAATCTGCTGTGGATGCCGAAGTGCTTGATGAACTGGAGGAGATTCTTGTAACCTCCGACGTCGGGGTAAATACCACACTCAAAATCATTCGTCGGCTGGAAGATCGGGTAGCACGCGATAAATATGTCAGTACCGATGAACTGAATCGCTTACTCAAGGAAGAAATTGCCCTACTGTTATCCGAGAACAATAATACCACGGCGGCCAATTTTTCATTACCCGCCGGCACGAAAACTCCGTATATAATTATGGTGGTAGGAGTCAACGGCGTTGGAAAAACCACCACTATCGGAAAACTGGCGCATCAATTCAAACAAACCGGCAAGAAGGTCATCCTCGGTGCAGCAGATACGTTTCGTGCTGCAGCCATCGACCAGCTGGAAGTGTGGGCTAAACGTGTTGATGTTCCAATCATTCGTCAGGAAATGGGTTCCGATCCTGCTTCTGTTGCGTTTGATACCGTACAGTCGGCCGTCGCTCAGCAAGCCGATGTGGCCATCATCGATACGGCCGGCCGTCTTCATAACAAAGTCAATTTGATGAATGAATTGTCCAAAATAAAACGCGTGATGCAGAAGGTTGTACCGGAAGCGCCACACGAAATCCTACTGGTATTGGACGCCTCCACCGGACAGAACGCTATTGAGCAGGCGCGACAATTCACCCTGGCCACCGAGGTGAATGCGCTGGCACTTACCAAACTCGACGGTACTGCAAAAGGCGGCGTCGTTATCGGCATTTCCGACGAATTCAAAATTCCGGTCAAGTACATCGGCGTAGGAGAGAAGATGGAAGACCTTCAGGCATTTAATAAAGAAGCATTCGTCGACTCCTTGTTCGGCTCCAACTGATGAAAACCAAGACACTCAAGAAGAATAAAGTAAATGTCATCACCCTCGGATGCTCGAAGAATATTTTCGATTCCGAAGTGTTGATGGGGCAATTACGGGCGAATCGTTTTGACGTAGAGCATGAATCGACAGCGGATGATGCATCTATCGTCATTATCAATACCTGCGGCTTTATCGATAATGCGAAGCAGGAAAGTATCGACACGATTTTGAATTTTGCTGAAGCGAAGCAACAAGGTAAAATCGATAAACTGATTGTTACTGGATGTCTTAGTGAGCGCTACAAACCTGACCTGCAAAAAGAAATCCCGAATGTCGACGAGTTCTTCGGTACTCGTGACCTTCCTAAATTGCTGAAATCATTGGGCGCTGATTACAAGCACGAACTGATTGGTGAGCGGCTGCTCACCACTCCGCAACACTTTGCGTATTTAAAAATTGCAGAAGGTTGTGATCGTCCGTGTTCTTTTTGTGCGATTCCGCTGATGCGTGGAAAGCATGCCTCTGTACCTGCCAAAGAATTAGTCCGTCAAGCCGAGGCGTTGGTTCAGAAAGGAGTCAAGGAACTGATTCTGATTGCACAAGATTTGACGTATTATGGCATTGATCTTTCCGGTAAACGGGAGCTGGATGAACTGCTTCGCCGGCTTTCCGATGTGAACGGGATTGAATGGATCCGTTTGCATTATGCGTATCCTTCCGGATTTCCTATGGAGGTGCTTGACGTGATGAACGAGCGAAGCAATATCTGCAAATACCTGGATATGCCGCTTCAACACATCTCCGACAATATGCTCAAGAGCATGCGCCGCGGAAACACCAAGGAAAAAACGATCCGCCTGGTGGAGGATATCCGTCAAAAAGTTCCGGGTATCGCCTTGCGTACGACGTTGATTGCTGGGTATCCTGGTGAAACGGAAAAAGATTTTGAAGAAATGCAGCAATGGGTAACGGACACGCGATTTGACCGTCTCGGTATTTTCACCTATTCCCACGAGGAAAATACGCATGCCTTTGGATTGAATGATGATGTAGAAGATGAGTTGAAAAGGGAACGCGCTGAAACCATCATGGGTATTCAGCAACGTATTTCAGCAGAAATCAATGCCGGAAAAGTAGGCAATACGTATAAAGTACTTTTTGATCGAAAAGAAGG
>CAINVI010000091.1 GCA_903854075.1 Candidatus Pollutiaquabacter sp.
AGTCGTCTTCCAGTTTAACCTGAAATACCAACGTACGTTCTTCGCCTTTTCCATTCTCGACAGAAAACGACCATTTGGCCGGATTCTGTAACTGACCGAAGGTCAAGATCGGAAACAGAAGCGCAAGAATCGACAAGAGTCGCTTGAACATGATGATCGGGTGCTATTTTTTGGCCGGCAGACCGGTTTTTTACTGTTCCGATAACAACGAAACGTTACGAAAATACGAAAAATTCAGACCTCGAACCAATGTAGCAGGTCGTTGATATGCAACGATTTACGTTCCTCGCCGCGAAGGTCTCGACCGATTTTTCCGTCCGACAGTAATAGTATCCTGTCGCCATACCGAAGGGCGTCCTTTAGTTGATGCGTAATCAGTATGGCTGTAAGTTCGTGTTGACGGATCAATTTGTCGGCTAATTCCATAACCAGATTCGCCGTTCGCGGATCAAGCGCGGCTGTCGGCTCGTCGAGTAAAATCACTTTTGCCTGATCGGCTACGGCCATCAGTAGCGATAATGCCTGTCGTTGACCACCCGAAAAAGTTCCCATTTTTTGATCCAGCTTATCCTCCAGCTGCAGTCCTAGCGATGCGACATGCTCCTGTACGGTTCGGCGGAATTCGGCTGTGGTTCCAATACGTAGTCCGAAGTGACGTGTTCGCAGTGCGGCCAATCGGTAGTTTTCTAATAAGGTAAGATCCGGTGAAGTTCCACTTGATGGATTCTGAAAAATACGTGATACCCAACGACTGCGTTTAAATTCGGGCAGTCGCGTTACGTCCTGTCCATCGAGCAGTATGTTCCCGCTGTCGGCAGTGACCGTGCCGGCGATGCAATTCAGTAAGGTAGATTTTCCCGAACCGTTAGCGCCCAATAGCACAACGAATTCACCGCGCGGAATATGCAACGAAACGTCATGCAGGGCAACTACCGCATTCGCATTACCCGCCGAAAATGTTTTGTGCAGCCGTTGAATGTCGATCATGCGGCGCGTTTTAGTTGTGGAAGGCTTACTGTGATAAGTACAAAGACGGCAACAACGAGTTTTAGGTAAATGGGATCAATGCCTATGGAGAGTGTGAATCCAAGAATCAAACGAAAAAGTAGAGAGCCTAGTACTACGCAGAGTAACTGGCCACCAACATGATTCAGTCGTAATATTCCGGAAATCATTTCTCCGATCATTACTGCGCCTAATCCTAATATGACAATACCGATTCCCATGTTAATGTCTGCATATCCTTGCACATACGTGATGAGGTAGCCGCTGAGGGCAGTCAGTCCGTTTGCTAAACCAAGACCGATAATTTTCATTCTCCCGGTATTTATTCCTAATGCACGGATCATTGTTTCGTTGTTGCCGGTTGCACGCATGGCCAGTCCGAAATCCGTTCGCAGCAAAAAACGAAGCAACATCAAAATGCCGAAGGTTATGGCTGAAAGTACTATCAGCTGGTTGAGTTTCTCCTCTTGGGAGAATGTTGCCAGTGAAAATATCGATGGGGTGTTGATCAGTGGAAGGTTGGAGCGTTCCATCACGGCCAGATTGATGGAATAAAGTCCAGTAGTAACTAATATCCCCGCGAGCAATGCATTTACATGAAGTCGTGTATGAATCCAGCCTGTTGCTATTCCGGCAGCAGCACCGGTCAGAAATACTACAGGAAGAATCAATCCTGGATTCATGGCATGCAGTGTAAGCACAGCTGTTACCGCGCCGCCCAGTGTAAAACTTCCGTCAGTAGTAATATCAGGAATGTTGAAAATCCGCATACTGATATAGATGCCATAGGCCAGTAAGCCGTAGGCGAGTCCAAGCAATAGTGCGGTGAGGTAAAAATTCATACGTGATTGTGACGGGTGAAGATAACGAATCTCCGGCTGCCTTCACACTACGGGTTTACCCGCACAAAGCTGCTGTCCAGGACCAGTCCGAAAAACTCCGCTTTCACCGGATTGCATACACGGCGCCTTACCTTGGCCAGTTCCGGTTGTAGTCCTACGGTGTTACCTTGTTTCAGGAATACCGCAGCCTGGGCACCCGACTGATAACCCCACTGATACATATCGGTACCAAACGCAGCAAGTGCTCCTCGTTTCACCAGACCTTCTTCACTGGTGAACACCGGCACTTTGGCGTCGTCACAGCTTTTTACAATGACTTCCATCGCAGAGAAAACGGTGTTGTCGGGAAGTGCGAAAAATGCATCGATCTTTTTATCCAGTAAAGCAGCTGTTACCAGCTGTGCTTCGTTCGAATTGTTGACAGGCAGTTTTTCAAGTTTTATTCCGAGCTGTCCGCAGCGTTTTTCGATCAGTGCCAGCGCGTCCATGGATTGTGGCTCAGATTGATTAAAGATCGTTCCTATTGTTTTGCAATTGGGAAGCACGGTACGAACGAGAAGGATCGAAGTGTCGATGTAGTCCAGTGTTTCGTAAACGCCAAATAGATTTGCCGGTGCTTTTCCGGTTTGATCAGTCAGTTTAGCGATATCAGGTCGGGGAGAAACCATCATAAACACCGGAATTGTTTTGGTGCGCTGCACCGCTGTGATGGTGGATAACGAAGGATTGGTAGCAATAAGGTCTACGTTTTCTGAAATCAGATAATCGCACGCCTGCAATAGCGTAGGTTGATCGCCTTGCGCATTTCGATAAATAATTTCCAGTGTGCCGTCGGTGGCCGAGTAGCCGCTGTCCTTCAAAGCAACAAAGAAACCTTTTTTAGCCTGCGCAAGTGTCGCATCTTCCAGCAAGTCAAGGAAGCCGACTTTTGGCACTTGGTTTTTTTGAGAAGTTTGTGAGCCGTTGCAGCTGATTAATACAGCAACTAATGCAACTAATACCTTACTAAGTAGTCGTTCGTTTTTTTTGATCATGATAACTGTCGTGCACTAAAGAAAATGAATCGGAGCTGGTCCGAAAAGAAAAGGTAGTCGCAAATTACCAGGAGCCGCCTGCTCCGCCGCCGCCGGACATTCCGCCACCGAAACCGCCAAAACCACCACCGCCAAATCCGCTACCGCCAAAACCGCCACCACCGGAAAAATTATTCCAACTACCACGATTCCTACTGGTGGCGGCATTCAACAATGCCCAGGCCGCCCAAAACGAGAGGTTATTCATTCTGGCATAGTTGGAAGTTTGTTTTGCTTTGGCAACGAATACCAGCGTCACAATGATGATAAATAGAATTAGCGGAAACAAAATCCCTCCTTTAGGTTGTTTCTTTTTGGCGAAATCATTCGCGGTATATTCCCCTTTGGTGATGCCAATTATCGATGAGGTAGCAGCATCAATGCCGCCATAATAATCACCTGTTTTAAAGCGTGGCTTTATGTCGCGCTCGATGACCCGTTTACACAAAGCATCCGGCAAAACGCCTTCCATACCATAACCGGTATTAATGAATACTTTACGGTCTTCCAGAGCGACCAGTAGTAGTACACCGTTATTCGTCTTGGCCTGTCCGATTCCCCATTTGTTGTAGAGCTGAACGGCGTAGTCGGCAATTTCATAGTTGCCGGTGGAGCGCATGATGACCACCGCTAGTTGACTGGAGGTGGAGTCATTAAATGCGACCAGCTTAGCTTCCAGTTGAGCGCGCTGTTCCGGTGTTAGTGTTTCTGCATAGTCAGTGACCAGTGTAGATGAACGCGTCGGAAAATCATCGCCTGCTGCCAGAAAGGGTAGGAGTAGCAAGATCAGGCGAATGATGTTTTTCATAGTACGTAGTGCCAATCAGTTGCTGCCATAAATAATATCGTCAGACAACTCGTTGACGTCATCCGCTGATCGCGGAAAATACTTGCCCAGCGCTTCTCCCGTCATTTGAATGCCGTTTCGAAGTCCGGTGACAAAATCTCCCAATAGAAAATGATGCTGCATTTCGGTGCGGATGTTGCACCAAAAATCGTCACCGACAAGTTGATGGATTCCTTTGTCGCCAATGATAGCGAACTTCCTTGAATGCGTCGCGAGATAAATAAGCACACCGTTTCGCGCAGCTGTTTTGTCCATGCCTAATTCATGAAACAAAAAGGCAGCACGATCGAGTACGTCAACCGTGCATTCTTTTTCCATGAAAACGCGGAGCTCTCCGGAAGTGTTTCGCTCTGCTTTTTCGATAGCTTGTACAATTAGCCGGTGTTCGGCTTCACTAAAGCGGTGAGTGGCGCTCATTAGAACTTGACCTCAGGTGCTTTATCGGCACCTTTAGCAGCTTCAAAATAAGGACGTGAAGTAAAGCCAAAGAGGTTCGCAATAATCACTTTTGGGAATTTTTGACGGCCCTCATTATAGGCTTGCGCTGCATCGTTGTATTGACGACGAGCTTCGTTGATGCGATTCTCGGTGCCCTCCAACTGCGATTGCAATTCCTGAAAGTTTTGAGTAGCCTTAAGATCAGGATATTTTTCAACGGAAACCAGTAAGCGGGAGAGTGCACCACTCAATTGCGCTTGCGCTTGCTCAAATTGCTGCAGTTTTTCCGGGGTGAGATCGTTAGCGTCAAGTTTGATACCGGTAGCGTTGGCGCGCGCTTGCGTTACCGCTTCCAGGGTGGATTTTTCAAAGTCGGCCGCACCTTTCACGGTGTTTACCAGATTCGGAATCAGGTCAGCACGACGCTGGTATTGGTTTTCGACGTTGGACCATGACTTGTTCACGGTTTCTTTAGAACCGATCAGTCCGTTGTAGGCAACAATCGCCCATAAAAGGATGACCCCAAGTACAATCCAAATAGCATATTTTTTCATGGTATAATGATGTGTTATTATAGAACAAAGTTACGTATAAACAGCGAATGTGAGCAGGACCTTCGCGTTAATGAAATGTGAAAATCAGGAAATGGGAACCACCTGTTTCAGCGCTTTTTCCAACTCGCCGGGCATGCTGGTGCCGATACGGAAAGGACATCCTGTCTGATCAGTAACCTCAATAGCTTCGTTTCCGTCGGTGTAAAATTTGACGCTTCCTTTCCACTTCAGGTTGAAGACCGGATTGTTCAGGTGGTATTTACTGTAACGGGTGCGTACGATGGTTCGAATGTCTTTGACTTGGATGATAACTGGCTTGGATGTCCAAAGTCCTGTCATCTCTAAACGGTTGTTAAATACACGGATTCGAAGATGTAAGGTGAACAATAACAACATGGAAAGTATGATAATGCCCACACCAAGCCAGAAAAATAAATCGCCGTTTTGTCCTTGTAGTTTCTTCCACCAGTAAACGCCGAAGCAAAAAAGCATGAACAACAGCCTGCGCAGCATCGACAGTCGGTTGAAGCCGAGGTACTGTTTCTCTTCGTATATCGGTTGCTCGTTCATGTCAGACAGTTTCCCACCGAATTAAGAGTGACTTTCGTGTGTCTTTGCTCACCTTGAAATCATCACTGATTCGATGTCCTAAGATACATATAATCGTAGTTCCCTGTACCATGACATATGTCACTTTTTTTTCAGCCAATGACAGCTTCCGATCGGTTAGGAAGTCGCTGACCTTTTTGTGTTGACGCATACCGAGTGGCCGAAATTTGTCGCCCGACTGCCATGGCCGGATCTCCAGCGGGTAGTGAACGAGATCTGCATCCAACAGCAATTCTCCGGATTCTAATTTCGATTCTAGGCCCTGCAGGTGTTTTTTTTGCGAAAATCGTGCTCTTCCGCCCGGAAATACCATACTTCTGGTTGTTCGCGCTACTGTTTTACTGTCCGGGACTGCTGTATTCCGGGGCGTAACAATCAAACGGCTGCGATCCCGGGTGATCGTGGTGTCACCGAAGTAAAATTCTTTTCCTGGTTTACCGGTAACAAGAAGTTTTTCCGGCTCCGTCACGGACAGCCCTTCTTGTTTTAACAGCTCTTTCAGTAAAAGCTCAGGAAGTTCGAAATCCAAGAGTGCCGGAATAGCGATGGTTTTTTCCTTTCGGACCGTTTTTACCAATTGACGGTGCAGCTCCTGCAGGCGTTCATCGTGTCGTGTGCTTGCAAAACGTAGTCGTTCCATGTTGCCGGCCTGGATCGTCGTAAAGGCCGGTTGAAGGGTTTTTAGTAACGGAATCAAATGGTGGCGGATACGGTTGCGTAAGTAATCGTCTTTTCGGTTAGAGGAATCTTCCCGGAATTCGATAGCATGATCGTTAGCATAGTCCTTCACCTCATCCCTTGAGGCAAACAGCATTGGCCGTATAATAATACCGTTGCGTACCGGAATTCCGCCGAGCCCGTGAATACCGGTTCCACGCAACAGGTTGATGAAAAAAGTTTCTATGGAGTCGTCGAGCTGATGCGCTGTCGCCACGTGATCAAAGCCTTCCTTGGCAGCGATTTGATGCAGCCAGGCATAACGGATTTCGCGTGCCGCCTCCTGAATAGAAAGCTTATGTTTTTTGGCGTACGAAGCAGTATCCGCCTTCAATTCGAAATAGGGTCGTCGATGTCTTTTGGCCCAGGCGCGTACAAACCGTGCGTCATCGTCCGATTCTTTCTTGCGCAGCCCGAAGTTTATATGCGCGATTCCGACGGTGATCTTTTCGGAAGCTAACAAGCTCGCCATAACCATAGAATCAATTCCGCCGCTTACTGCAAGGAGCACGGCCTCGCCGGCCGGCAACAGCTGGTGTTCCCGGACAAAGTGATCCATTCGCTCTTTTAGGGTAAGCATGATGGCTAAGGTAGCAAATTGCTCGCTGGAATGGAGTAGCCTGACGTCAGGAAAGCGCATTCTTCATCGTAGTCATTTTCAACAGACACTCCTCGTATTCCTTCTCGGGATCACATCCTGCGGTTAATGCGCTTCCCGCCATAGCAGAAAGCTGAGCGGTAGTGTGATCGTATTGAATACTTCGGATTACTACATTGAAGTCGAAGTCGCCGTCTGGCTGTACATATCCCACACTGCCCGAATACAATCCGCGACGACTGCTCTCCAGTTGGTCAATGATTTCCATCGCGCGGCGTTTGGGCGCACCCGTCATCGATCCCATTGGAAACGCTTCCTTCAACGCATCGGTCCAATGTTTGTCAGCGGCTAATTGCGCAGTAACCGTAGTGACTAACTGATGAATGCGAGGATATGTTTTTAGAGCCATCAACGCTTCTACCTGTACACTTCCGCGTTCGGCGACAATAGATAGATCGTTCCGAACTAAATCGGTGATCATCACATTTTCTGCTCGCTCTTTCGGATCATTCAATAACTGCCGAACCAATTCGTCGTCTTCCGCGGCGGTCGTTCCGCGGCGAATAGTTCCTTTGATCGGTTGGGAGATAAGTTTTTCTCCGCGGCGCGCCAGGAATCGCTCCGGACTTGCACACATAAGGTACTTATTATCCAGCCGGTAAAAGGCGGAGCCGGGCATTGGTGAAATAGTGTTTAGTCGTAAAAAGGTAGATAGTGGCGAAATGGGGACATGAGTAGAGTAGAATTCAATACAGTAATTTGCCTCGTAAATATCGCCCCGGTGGATATGTCGGAGGAACGATTTAGCTTGTTCGATGTAGTGATCTTTTGTTACGGTCGGCTGCAGCGCCACCGTCGGTTGCGACAAATTATCCGAAACCGAAACCGATTTTATGTCGTCAATAATTGAACCGATCGAATCGTTGTTGTCGATGTCTTCCAGAAAGTGAATACTTGTTGTTCCGTTTTTTCCGGTGATGACATAACGAGGAATGAAAAAAGACATCTTGGGAAATTGAATACGGTCCTGATAAGGTGAATGCAGTCCACTCCGTTCTTCTTTTAGGTCATAGCTTAGATGTCCGAAAACCCAGTCTTTACCATCGTCATGGAATTCGCGGAGGGCATTAAAGGAGTTATTCGCCGCGGCTAACGATCGTATACTTTCGGCACCCACCAGATAATCATACGCAGCGTATTGATCCTGTTGTCCGGTTTTTCCGGCATTGGAATCGAGCAAAAGAAAATGGGTAAAGCCGGTACACCACGCAGCCAACTGGGGAATGGGCAAGTAGTAGGGTAGAGTAATAGTTTTTCGCACCGCTTTCATAACCGGTTACAAAGATGCGAAAAAAGTAAAAGGGCCACTGTTGAAAGCCGGTGGTGACAGGAGAAATGGTTGTTAGCGCCGTGCCATTTTTGCCAATACGGCTGTCCACTCCGGATGTTCGTTCAGGCTCGGTACAAGGGTTACTTTTTCGCCACCGTGCTCGTGAAACAACTCATCGTATTCTACACCGATTTCGTGAATCGTTTCCAAACAATCGCTGACAAATGCAGGTGCGAAAATCAAGAGACGTTTATCCCCCTTTTTTGCCCGCGCTTTGATGATATCGTCGGAATACGGTTTGATCCAGGGGTCTCGTCCCAGTCGCGACTGAAAACTGATTGAGTAACGCTCGCGCGGTAGTTTCAGCTCAGCCGCAATACTATGCGCAGTACGGAAGCATTGTGCGCTATAACAAAATGCGTTTTTCTCGGTAAGTGTCTCACAGCAGTTCTCCTTCAAACAATGATTGAAACAATCTCCTTTCCGGATTTGTCGTTGCGGAAGACCGTGAAAACTGAAGATGATATGATCGTGACTGTCGATATTCAGCGCTCGGCCGCGGTCTGCGAAAATCCGGATCATGTCGGGATCGTCACAAAAACTGTTAATGAATTCGATTTCCGGAACTATCTCCCACTTCGAAACGATATCCATCACTTTCTGATGTACGGAACCGGTGGTGGCGGAGGCGTACTGCGGAAACAAGGGTATCACTTTGATTTTTTTATAGACGGGCTGCTTGAATTTTTCCAGAATTGATTCCATGGAAGGCGATTGGTAACGCATCGCGAATTCAACATGATAGTCACTTCCGAGTAACTGCGACAGCGCTTCTTTTTGCTGAACGGTATAGAGCAACAACGGGGATCCTTTTTCTGTCCAAACTTCCTTGTAAAGTTTAGCTGATTTAGGCGACCGAAACGGCGCGATAATCAGGTTGACCAGTAAGAATCGTCCGATGGCATTGATATCAACGACGCGCGGATCACTCAGGAATTCCCGCAAGTATTTACGTACATCGCCAGTTGAAGGGCTATCCGGTGTGCCGAGGTTCACCAGAAGTATACCGGTTTTCAATTCGCTCATGGTATTGAATGCTTTTTCAGTGGTTTGGAAAAGTACGCTTATGCGTGCAACGCACGTTTATCGGTCGCCGCCAGACAGGCTTCTTTTAAGGCTTCGGAATAGGTGGGGTGTGCATGACTCATACGGGCGATATCTTCTGCGGAGGCCCTGTATTCCATGGCAACTACCGCTTCTCCGATAATATCAGCAACACGGGGGCCAATCATATGGACGCCAAGAATTTCGTCCGTAGTGGCGTCTGCTAGCACTTTGATGAAGCCGTCAGTGTCCATGGAAGCTCTGGCCCGACCGCTAGCCTTGAAAGGGAAGCTCCCAGATTTATAGGAGATGTTATTCTGTTTGAGTTCTTCTTCGGTATATCCGACAGCAGCGACTTCGGGCCAAGTGTACACCACGCCGGGAATCAACAGGTAGTTGATGTGCGGATGTTGTCCCGCGATTTTTTCAGCAACGAAAACACCTTCTTCTTCGGCCTTGTGCGCCAGCATAGCGCCCCGTACTACATCACCGATAGCGTAAATGCCTTTCACACTTGTTTCAAGCTGCTCATTGACATTTATTCTTCCCCGTTCATCGGTGCTGACGCCGATGGTTGAAAGATCAAGACCGTTAGTGTAAGGAGAACGACCGACAGCGACCAGGCAATAATCGCAGTCCATGGTAATGGGCGCGTTGTTGGCGTCCAGCATATTCACGCCTACTTTTTTTCCTTTTACTGTGGCGCCGGTTACTTTATGACCAAGGTGAAATGCGACACCCAATTTAGTTAAACTCTTTTGAAGCTCTTTGCCCAATGAGCGATCCATGGTCGGCAGAATAGAATCCGTGTATTCGACCACACTGACCTTGCTGCCAAGTCGTGCATAAACGGAGCCAAGCTCCAGGCCGATGACGCCGCCGCCAATGATGACAAGATGCTTGGGAATCTCTTTTAGTGAAAGTGCTTCGGTAGATGTAATAATACGTTCCTTATCAATGGTGATTCCTTTTAGTGCTGTCGGTTTGGAACCGGTTGCAATAATGGTGTTTCTGGTTTCAAGTATTGTTGTCGATGCCTGATCGTTTTTAATAATAATCTGTTGAGCCGTTTTGAAGGAGGCATTTCCGTGAAACACATCAATCTTATTCTTCTTCATCAGATAATTGATGCCTTCCACATTCTGTTTCACCACCTCTGCTTTACGGGCAATCATTTGACCAAAATCAATTTTTAGTCCGTCCACGTTGATGCCGTGTGTGGCAAAGCTGGAGGCAGCCTGGTGATAATGTTCAGAAGAGTCCAGCAGTGCTTTGGAGGGAATACAGCCAACGTTCAGGCATGTTCCGCCCAAGGTAGGATAGCGTTCGACCAACGCCGTTTTTAAACCTAGTTGTGCGCATCGAATAGCGGCTACATAGCCACCCGGACCGGCACCGATTACTGTAACGTCGTACATACTCATAGAACAACAGTCATTCCGCAAAGTTCATTAGAAAAGAGCCGCCCGGCCTTTCTGTTTTGCGGAGTGCAAAGATATCCACCTTTGCTGAAGTTGCCCTATACGAACCGTAACATCCTCTTTAGCAGGATGAAAACAAAGAAACTGACGGAAATGAAAGCGGCTACGAAGCCCAAATAATCGCCGAATCGTGCGTAAAAGGTGATTTTGTCGTTCAAGTAAACAGTATTCCGTATTGCGTCCGGTTCCCACCATTGGGTGCGTTGAACAACATCGCCGCGCTGGTTGATGAAGCAGGAAATTCCGGTGTTGGCGGAACGTGCTACCGATTTGCGGAATTGGATGGCCAGCAATCGTGCATAGTTCATATGCTGGCGATACCCCGGCGTGTTACCCCACCATCCATCGTTGGTAATGACGGCAATGAATTGTGCTCCGTTTCGGATATACCCTGACATGAAGTCACCGTAAATGGATTCATAACAAATCGCAGGGGCTACCTGAACGCCGGAGCGGCTGATAAAATTAGAGCGATTGGTTTGAATGCCCAGACTGCCGGAAGTACCACCCAGTTCTATGGCAAACTTTTCAAGAAAGCCGAAGATTTGCGGATACGGCATTTTTTCCACGCCAGGCACCAACTTGGATTTATGGTAAACCTGCAAGTTCTCGGAACTATCGAGGAGCAACGCGCTGTTGTAGACATCGTAGTAGCTGTCAGCGTTCTTGAATTTACGGGCAGTCAGTGAAGGCTTCTCGCCGTTTTCATACCGCTTGAACGTCGTCACACCGGTAATCATATTCAATCCAGGAAAAGCGCCAAGGAATTTGCGGATGCGTTTGGTGTGCGGGTGTTGAGCCAGCTCTTCCTCCCAGATTCCGTCCGGCAAGGCGGTCTCCGGACCAATCACAAATTGTGTTTGGCTGTCTACCACGGTAGAAGCCAGTTGTAGTTGCTTGTTCAGTTGTTCGTCAGAGGTGCCGTTGAACTTTTCATTATACGGATCAATATTTGGCTGTACTACGGCCACCTCGACAGGTGTTCCCTGGTCTTGCCGACGTTCATACATGTGATACGATGCATCGATCGGTACAGCAATTAGCAGCAGCGCGGAGAACGAAAGGAGAATAGTGTTGGCTTGTCGTACTTTCAGCAACAAGCTGTGCGTGAAGAGATTTTTGGTGATCTGAAAAAGGATGATATTTACGCCGATGATCCAGAGTGTTCCGCCAAGAACACCGGTATATTCATACCATTGAA
>CAINVI010000092.1 GCA_903854075.1 Candidatus Pollutiaquabacter sp.
GAGAGGGTTCGCGTTCGTATTCCTGCTCCAGTTTGGAAAAGGTCTTGTTGATCTTGTTGATCGAACCGATCTTATTCAAGGGTAGGCGGACAATACGTGACTGCTCGGCCAGTGCCTGAAGAATCGACTGACGGATCCACCAAACGGCATAAGAAATGAATTTGAAACCGCGGGTTTCATCGAAACGCTGAGCCGCTTTGATCAAACCGAGGTTCCCCTCGTTGATAAGGTCGCCCAGAGTGAGCCCTTGGTTTTGATATTGTTTGGCCACGGACACGACGAAGCGGAGGTTGGCTTTCGTCAAACGCTCAAGTGCGCGTGGATCTCCTTTTTTAATAAGTTGGGCCAGGCGTACTTCTTCCTCTGCGGTAATCAGTTCTACGCGGCCGATTTCTTGCAAGTATTTATCCAACGATGCGGTTTCGCGATTGGTAACCTGCTTGGTAATTTTTAGCTGTCTCATGCTCCCTTTTGTTTCTTAGCTGGTGAATATGTCTCGTGAAACGGGGTGCTTTTCCTTTTGTTTCAGAAAATCTTTTGAAAAAGGCCGACTTCTTACAGAACAAAAACGAATACACTTTTTAGTGCTTCCGAACCGGTGACTTCTCTTTTTTTAGATTAAAATGAAACTAACCCGGATTCAAGTGCCGTGTAAGTTCAGGTAAGTAATCGGAGATAAAACAAGAACGCCCCCGGATTCCGGAGGCGTTTTGATGGGTTTAGTATTAATTTCCTGCAGATTCTCCTTGCGGAGCTTGACGTCTTGGAGGACCTTTTGGACCTTTTTCGACAAAATTATCAGGTTTTGGAAGCAATACTTTTCGGGAAAGACGGAATTTACCAGTCTTCTTATCGACTTCGACCAGTTTAACCTTAAGGATCTCTCCTTCTTTAAATACACCTTGCATGCTGTCCAAACGCTCCCAGGAAATCTCGGAGATGTGCAACAGACCATCTTTGCCCGGCAGGAATTCCACGAAAGCACCGAAGTCCATGATGTTTTTCACTTTGCCTTCGTACACTTCGCCAACTTCAGGAACCTGTACGATACCCTTAATGCGTGTAAGGGCAGCATCGATGCCGGCTTTATCGCTGGATGCGATTTCCACGACACCTTCATTGTTGACCTCTTCAATAGAAATCTGCGTATTGGTTTCGCGCTGGATCTCCTGGATGACTTTACCACCGGGTCCGATAACCGCTCCGATGAATTCACGGGCGATAACCAGTTTTTCGATACGAGGAGCGTGAGGTTTGTAATCTTCGCGTACCTGCGGCATTGCCTTGATGAGTTCATTCAAGATGTGCAAACGACCTTCCCGTGCCTGATTCAAGGCTTTGAGCATGATTTCGAAAGACAATCCCTGGATTTTCAAGTCCATCTGGCACGCCGTAATACCTTTTGCAGTACCGGTTACTTTGAAGTCCATATCGCCGAGGTGATCCTCGTCGCCGAGAATATCGCTCAAAATGGCGTATTTGCCTTCTTTATTCATAATAAGTCCCATCGCAATACCGGAAACGTGACCGTTAATTTTCACGCCGGCATCTAGCAGTGCCAGGGTTCCGGCACAAACGGTGGCCATGGAAGACGAGCCATTCGATTCCAGAATATCGGAAACGATACGGACGGTGTACGGACAAGCCGTTGCGTCAGGAATTACTTTTTTCAGTGCGCGCATGGCCAGGTTTCCGTGACCGATTTCGCGGCGGGCCGGAGCACGGTTCGGCTTCACTTCACCGGTAGAGAAACCAGGGAAGTTGTAGTGAAGCATAAACTTGGAGGAACCTTCGTACATCGGTACGTCGATCATTTGCTCATCCAACTTACTGCCAAGCGTAACGGTAGCCATGGCTTGCGTTTCGCCACGGGTAAAGATGGAAGATCCGTGCGGGGAAGGGAGGTAGTCCACTTCACACCAAATCGGACGGATGGTCGTCGTGTTACGTCCATCCAATCGAACACCTTCGTTCAGGATGCAATTTCGCATAGCATCACTTTCTACTTCAAAGAAGTAACCATCTACCATACCTGCTTTGGCGGCACGCTCTTCTTCCGGCAGGGAAAGCATGAACTCTTCCTTGATAGCATGGAAAGCTTCCATACGCTGGTGCTTGTTCGGATTGGCCGAACGGGCAACAGCATAGGCTTTATCGTACGTTGCCGCACGCAATTGCTCGCGCAAGGCTTCGTCGTTCGTTTCGTGGGAGTACTCGCGCTTTGGCTTGTTACCGCACATCTCACGTAAGTCGAGCTGCGCCTGGCATTGCACTCTGATAGCTTCGTGCGCCACACGAATGGCTTCGAGCATATCGGCCTCACTGACTTCGTTCATTTCACCTTCCACCATCACGATACTGTCGGCAGAGCCGGCAACAATAAGATCGATATCGTTTCGCTCGATGTCGGCGGTGTACGGGTTGATCACGAATTTGCCATCAATACGGGCAACACGCACTTCGGAGATCGGACCGTTGAACGGAATATCCGAAATGGTGATAGCTGCGGAGGCGGCAAGTCCGGCCAGCGCATCTGGCTGAATACTCTTATCGCCGGAGATCAAGGTCACCATAACCTGAGTATCGGCATGATAATCATCCGGGAACATCGGACGCAATGCGCGGTCGACGAGACGGCTGATCAGGATTTCATATTCGGACATGCGGCTCTCGCGCTTGAGAAAGCCGCCCGGGAATTGACCTACGGAGGAGAATTTTTCCTGGTAATCAACGGTCAGCGGGAGGAAATCTACCCCTTCTTTCGCTTTCTTACTGGAAACTACGGTAGCCATGAGCATCGCATTTCCCATACGTACTACAACAGCTCCGTCGGCTTGTTTGGCCAGCCGGCCGGTTTCAATCGACACTTTACGGCCATCGCCGAGGTCGAATTCTTTAATAATCGCTTTGTTTGACATGATAATTGGACCGCTTAAAAAACAAAAAAGGCAAACCGCAAGGCCGCCTTTCTTGTCTTATTGTTTATAGGATTACTTTCTGATGTTCAAGCTGCTGATGATCTTGCGGTAACGCTCGATATCAGTTTTCTGGAGGTAGTCGAGAAGACTACGACGCTTACCTACCAGCGAAATCAAAGCGCGCTCGGTAGAGAAGTCTTTTTTATAAATACGCAAATGCGACGTCATGTAATCGATGCGCTTGGTGAAATTTGCGATTTGAGC
>CAINVI010000093.1 GCA_903854075.1 Candidatus Pollutiaquabacter sp.
CAAGCAGAGGGTCACAGGTTCGAATCCTGTTGCTCCCACCACTTGAAAATTAACGGCTTACAGGAGAAAATCCCGTAGGCCGTTTGTCATTTCAAAAGGTCATCTCCACAAAGATTAATTTAAACGGAGCTTACGCTGAAATCTAACGGCGCCTTTTCAACCCTTGCATTTCATTCCATTTACTAGCAACCTGTTGTTAGATCAATAGTTCAGGTCGCCAGCGACCAGCGATTCCCAATCTTACGTTAATCCTTCCATCATTGGGAAATTGAACATTCTAAAATCAAACCAAATATAGACTTGCGATTAAACCAACAGCTATAATAAAAGTCTAACGACGTCAACCAACCTTAAACCACACCAACCTTGAAACTCCTTTTTAACGTACTGTCATGCTATCGAAATTTTCTTTCTAATCTCATTCTTACACTACTAATAAGTTTCACCGGTACCGCACAGAACAGATCAATCATCCTGGGCCGTCCAACCGATCAGTCTGTCACAGCCAGTTTGCTGTTCAAGCAGAACACCGATTTTTATCTATGCTATGGAATGCAGCCGGGATCTCCTTCTGATAGTACGGCTGTGCTTACAGCAACCGCCGGTGCACCAACAGAATACGACCTCACCAATTTGCTTCCGAATTCGCGCTACTTCTACCGCATGTACTCACGCAATATGGGAGCATCCTCCTTCACGGCATCCGCGGAATATTCGTTCCATACCCAACGCACACAGGGAAACGACTTCACCTTCACCATAGAAGCCGACGAACACCTGTATGATAAAAAAGGGTCGGCCAACACCTATCAAATTTGTCTGAACAATCAAGCTGCCGATAATCCTGATTTCATCATTTCATTGGGAGATATTTTCGGTGACGATCACTTTCCGGATTCCATGACCTCCAGCGAAATGGATTCACTGCACCTTGCTTACCGTCCTTTCTTGGAAAGTGTGTGCCACTCTGCTCCTTTCTACGTTTGCCTCGGTAATCACGAAGGAGAAAACGATTATTACCTGGCGCAAAATCCTCCCAACAACATTGCAGTCTGGGGCACGCAATGGCGTAAACACTATTACCCCAATCCATATCCTAATGGATTTTATTCGGGCAACACTACTCAAGAGCCTTTTGGTATCGGCTATCCGGAAAATTATTACGCCTGGAACTGGGGAAACGCCTTATTTGTGGTGCTGGATGTCTACCGAGATCAATGCGACACCTCGCCGAAACCAAAAGGATGGAATTGGTCACTCGGCCAACCACAGTACGATTGGTTAAAAAGCACACTCGACACCAGCACAGCTACTTTTAAATTCGTTTTTGCTCACCATATCTTAGGACAAGGAAGAGGTGGTGTGATCAACGCTACCCGTTTCGAATGGGGCGGCTACGAACAAAATGGAAGCAACTACACCTTCCCAACGAACCGTCCCGGGTGGGCCGCGCCCATTCATGATCTGTTTGTCAATGCCGGAGTGAACATTTTCTTTCAAGGACACGACCATGTATTTGCGCGGGAAGAATTGGACGGAATCGTTTACCAAGCCGCACCGATGGCCGCCGACTCCACATATGAAATTGGCATGCTCGCTAATGCTGATGCCTACCTCTCGGACACACTGGAAGGTACCGGTCACCTGAGGGTTCACGTCACCGATAACTGCGTAACCGTTGATTTTGTTCGCACCTATTTACCTGCCGATACTATCGGCGGAACCCATCAGAATGGCGAAGTGGCCTTTTCGTATACAGTAGGTCCTTGTTCATTGACCAATATTGATAACACCACATCAAATTTTTCAGTGCACCTCTTCCCGATGCCGGCAAAAAATGTGGTGAACATTAAAATAATCGGCTCCTACGAAACTCCGTCGTGGAAATTGATGGATATGGGCGGAAGGTGTATTCGCCAGGGCACAGGATACACCATCTCCACAGAAAATATTCAAGACGGTATTTACTTCTGCACCATGGAATCTTCCGAATATGCACTGACGCAGAAAATCATCATCGCTCACTAATATTTCACCTAAACCATTCCATTCGACACAAGTCATGAGTAAATATCTGATTGCTTTTTTACTAGTAATCCTGCCGTCACTCCACATCGTTTCTGCGCAACAACTGCTCAACAGCGAACTATTGGGACGGCCAACTGACAACAGTGTAACTGTGCAATTGCAATTTGCCGACTCCATCGAAGTCAGGGTACAATATGGAACGTCAACAGGAAATTACACGCAACAAACACCGTGGGTTATTTTTCGCGACAGCCTTCCTGCTGAAATCGTAATCAACAATCTACAACCAAATACACAATACTACTACCGTGTTCGTTATCGTATTCCGGGCGACACCACAATTAACAATCGTCCGGAATACAAATTTCACACGCAGCGTCCGGTAGGAGAAGGATTCATCTTTGTTGTACAAGCTGATCCACACCTCGACAGCCAAACGGATACCGCAATTTATAATCGTTGCTTGTTGAACCAGCTGGAAGATGAGCCGGACTTCATGGTAGACCTGGGTGATATTATTATGTCCGATAAGTTGAAAAATAGCGCCAATGTAATTACCGAAGATACCATTGTTCAGCGAACGGAGATCATGAGAGGGTATTATGAAAAAGCCTGCCATTCAGTTCCATTGTTCATTGCACTGGGCAATCACGAAGGGGAAGCCGGCTGGAATCTGAATGCAAACGGCAACAATGTTGCTGTTTGGACCACACTACAGCGAAAAAAACACTTACTGAATCCCGAGCCGGATAATTTTTATAGTGGCGACACCACATCGCATGCCTACGTTGGCCGGCGGGAAAACTATTATACCTGGCAATGGGGGAATGCCCAATTCATCGTACTCGATCCGTATTGGTACACCAACAACAAACCGGATTCTTTGTCCGGCTGGGACTGGACACTCGGCGAAACACAATACTTGTGGTTAAAGCAAACCTTGGAGAGCAGTACTGCCGACTTCAAATTTGTTTTCGCACATCAAATCATAGGTGGCGATCCAGACGGACGCGGCGGTGTTGAATTTGCCGATCGGTACGAATGGGGAGGAAATAACCTCGATGGAACACCCGGCTTCGCGACACAACGTCCGGGATGGTATAAACCAATCAAGGATTTGTTGACAGAGAATCGTGTGACTATCTTTTTTCACGGTCATGATCATTTCTTTGCCCAACAACAGAAAGACTGTTTGATCTATCAGGAATGTCCGCAACCTGGACACTTCAACTTTTCCAGCGCCAATCAAGCTGCCGTGTACGGCTACCTGCAAGGACAAATCCTTCCCAACTCGGGGCATCTTCGTGTACGTGTAGATAGTAGTGGCGTTCAGGTGGACTATGTCCGCGCCTACAAAGCTGCAGATGAAACACCGACCCGACAGAATAAAGACATCTCAGCTACCTACACCATCGGCAATCAAAATTGTTACGATTCCCTGAGCACGGATATTCCGGTGCTTTGGAACAGCAATTATGTCTTTGATACCCCGTATCCTAATCCTTTCTTCTCGGAAACAACAATAGAGATCAACAATAGTTCTGCCCGCCGGATCACCGTTATTATCACAGATCTAAAAGGAAATATTGTCCGTTCATTACTTTCCGACTATTCCGTCCCTACTGGAAAATTCAAAGTAGTGTGGGACGGAAAGAGTGATCAAGGTTTTCGGCTCGCAGCCGGTATTTACCAATACACTATCATCAATGAAAAAAACAATATCGGCTCCGGAAAGCTGGTACTTCAAAATTGATTCCTAAAAAACCGGCGACATGAAATATCCACTATCCCTGCTCTTCGTTTTCGTTTTCTCCATCTTCACCTGCTTCGCACACGACAGTCATTACGAAAGAACCAACGAAAGAACATGGACACTTTCGGGAGGCGCCGAAAAAATAAACGGAACCTTTTTAGCCTGGCAAGACAATGTTGTTCTTATCGAGGAATCTTCCGGTGCTATCATCCGTGTGCCTCAAGAAAAACTATCGCCGGAAGATTATGCAGTTGCGCAGCAATACATAAAACGTATAAGTGCACTTAATCACACGGTTAAAAATACCGGACAGACTGAACATCCTACAGATCACCATCACAATAAGACGGCGTACTGGCTATTGCTGCTTACTATCGTCAGCGTCTTGTTCATCGTTGCTGCTAAATTTATTTCTAGCAAGCGCGGCTGGGCCCTTTTACTGCTTTGTGCCGGCGGATTACTTGCCGGTTTTACACCACAGCTAAAACACGCTCTTTTAACCATTACAGATCCGCTGTTCGTAGACTCTGCCTTTACTCCATTTAAACCGGAAGTGAATACGCGCTGGGACTCCACCTATTTTTATGTAGAATCAAAAGGCATTCCGAACACACACTCGATGATGACCGGAATTACCAAATGGCAACAGCAGGTTCCTATCCCGCAATGCTACATCGACACGAACGCCTGGAGCATCCCTCTAAATCCTGTAATTGCTGCCAATCCTGTCCCTGTAAGTCCATCTCATTTTATTCGCGGTGCTATTGCGCTAGCTGTTAATGGCGTTCCTATTTTCAACCCGTACACCAACACCGGTGTAGATGCATTTCTTGACGGACAATTGGACAATTGGGGCGGTCACTCCGGCCGGGCGGACGACTATCATTATCATACAGCGCCACTCCATTTGTACAATCACGTGAATGTAACTCAACCTATTGCTTTCGGCCTCGATGGATTTGCTGTTTATGGAGATTTCGAGCCGGATGGTTCATCCATGCAGCCACTGGACACCAACCACGGACACTTTGGCGGCAATGGTGTTTATCATTACCACGGCACACCTGTAGCACCTTATATGATCGGCAATATGGTGGGTGTTGTTACCGAAGATTCCACCTTGCAAATTATTCCGCAATCCAGAGCAAGACCGGTACGACCCTCACTTACACCGCTGACCGGCGCTACCATTACCGGTTTTCATCCAAACATCTCCACCAATGGATACACGTTGATTTATACCTTAAACGGACAAACTGATTCGATCGTTTATTATTGGACACAGAACGGACAATACACCTATGACTTTTATCTGCAGGGGAATGGAATTCCGACTACGCAGCAGTATAATGGATTCGCACCATGTTCAGTTCCTACAAGTGTGACGGATTACAGCACGTACAACAATCGTGTGACTATTTATCCAACACCGGCCCGTGATGTGATTAATATCGATTATCAAGCCGGTGTACTGTCCGATAAGCAAACTCAACTTCGGGTGATGGATGTTCACGGAAAAATTATTTATGAAAAACATGGTGCGGTCAATTCCATTCCGGTTTCCTCCTGGCCAGCTGGTGTATACTACATCGATATACTGATCGGTGGAAAACATAGTGTTCAAAAAGCAGTAGTAAATCATTTCTGATGAAAAATAATTTAGTCGTTTTGCTTGTTTGTATAACGGCATCCGCATTAGCTCAGTATAACGGAACCGGATCAGTCACGCAAGGTGCCGGCGATACTACGGTAGCCAATATATTCAGCTGTACGGGTGGCCGTCCCACCAACCTTGGAACCATCACAGCACAAGACAGTATGATCTGGGATTTGCCGGCTGCCAATAATTATATCAACAGTGCTTTTCCGAACGCTTCGGACCTATACAATTCCTGTAATGGCAATACCTACGCAACGGCAACAGATGCAGTAGCTGCATTGAGTGGAAATGATATTATCGTTATCGACAGTACCGGGGAGGTTTTTACCGCCTACATATTTGCCGACAATTATTTTGAACTGTACATCAATGGTATTCCGGCAGGAAAAGACAATGTGCCTTATACGCCGTTCAACTCATCGATGGTAAGGTTTCGCGTCAACCGTCCTTTCACGATTGCCATGCTCTTGATCGATTGGGAAGAACACCTCGGACTTGGGTATGAAACCAACAATACGTTCACCTATTACGCCGGCGATGGCGGAATGGTCGCGGTGATAAAAGATTCCAATGGCAATACGGTCGCCACTACCGGAAATGACTGGAAAGCACAGACGTATTATACGGCACCGATTACTGACTTGAATTGTCCAGCCGAAAGCGGAAACGAGCGACTATCCGGAAATTGCGTTGCGCCTTCAACCAATACCGGCGCCGGCTATTATGGTTTGCATTGGCAACGACCAACAGATTGGATGCTGCCACAATTTAATGACACCTTATTTCCTCCGGCCTACACGTTCAGCAATACAACAGTGGGTATAAATAACAAACCTGCTTACACGAATTTCACCGACATCTTTGACGATCCGGCTCAGGATGCTGCATTCATCTGGAGTTCGAATCTCGTGCTCGACAATGAAGTGCTGGTACGCTACACGGTAACTAACACGGTGAATACAGACCATCCGGAAAAAGAAACCGGATCACTACTGATTTATCCGAATCCGGCGAAAAATTTTATCAGCATCCGTACTTCAACGGCTACATCACAGGTAACCGACCTTTCGATCATGGACATGAACGGGAAAGTGGTTTACCGAAATCAGCATATTCCTGAAAAGATCGATGTATCGCAGTTGGCCAATGGCAATTATACCGTTTCAATAGTAATAGACGGTACTAAACAGTATTCCAAACTTCATATTCAAAAATAATGCGCGCGATAATTTCACTCTTTTTCTTTTTCTCTGCTGCGCTTGCAATTGGACAACCGATATCCCGAACAATGCTTCGCTTACCGGATACCGGACAAACCAACAGCTATACCAACACGTTTGGCGAAGACCATGACTATCTCATCAATATGCCTGTTTTCACACTGAATGGTGACGGCACGGTAACTGATACCGTAACCGGCCTGATGTGGCAACAAGCGGACGGTGGAGAAATGACGTATGAAAACGCGCTAGTGTATTGTGATACGCTGACTCTTGGCGGATATACGGACTGGAAACTACCAAGTGATCAGGAAGCCTACAGCATCCTCAACCATCAGCGCACCAATCCGGCGATTGACATCACCATCTTCACTCCTACTACTGCAGAATATTGGTGGACAGCCAATCTTCAGTATAATGATAGCAACAAAGTATGGTCGACCAATTCCGGAGGTGGAATCGGCAATCATCGTAAGACTGAAACCATCAGCGCCGGCGGAACCAAACGGTTTCATGCACGTGCGGTCCGCTATACCCAATTACCGGTATCTGTTCCGAACCATTTCACGGACATCAACAACGAAATCATTTACGATGAGATCACCGGTTTGTCATGGCAAAAATCTCCGTATTACGATTCGTTGACATGGGAAAATGCGCTGTCCTATGCCGATACTCTTTCGTCGGGTGGTTTTACCGACTGGCGCCTGCCTAATATAAAAGAATTGTTTTCCATCAATGATAACAGCAACAGCAATCCGTCACTTCCTACTTCCTTTTTCAATGTGAATGTCGCAGCAAAATACTGGTCGTCAACGTCACTGCCGAACCAACCGACAAGAGCTTGGCACATGAATACACAATTTGGCATTACCACCTATGACGTGAAAACCAATCGTCATGAAATCATTTGTGTACGCGGTACTACACCATTGATTTCAGCAAACGAAGATCTTCAGCCGGAAATACCAACCTGTAGTGTTTATCCGAATCCTTTCGATTCGAAATTTACAGTCAACTGGAAAAGCAGTGCCGGAGAGATCGAACTGTATGATGCGCTGGGTAAAAAAGTCTACACTGGCGCCTCGACCGAACCCGTAGACGCTTCAACACTTCCTGCCGGAATTTACCTGTTGCGTCACGAAAGGAATAAATTTGCTCCAATTCGTTTGATTAAATCGAATTAATTCTTTTTCAAGGATTTAAAGTAGTGTTGATTCCAAAGGAATTAGCACACGGCACCTACTAATTCCACGGCGGAATGGTACCTTAGTGGCTGTAATACCTACAATCATTAATACCTACGACTATGGAATACCGCCGCCTCGGCTCGTCCGGCTTACAAATCAGTGCGCTGTCATTTGGCACCTGGCTTACTTTTGGAAAACAAATTGATGATAAAACGGCGGAAGAGTTGATGACGGTCGCTTACGATGCCGGTATCAACTTCTTCGATAATGCAGAAATCTATGCCCGCGGACAATCGGAAATTGTCATGGGTAAAATCCTGGCAAAGAAAGGCTGGGATCGCAGCTCCTACCTGGTGTCCTCCAAAGTGTTTTTTGGAACCGAAGGGAAAGATGCAAAACCCAATCAGCGCGGCCTCTCCCGCAAACACGTCATCGAAGGATGTCATGGTGCGTTGAAAAGATTACAAGTTGATTACCTCGATTTATATTACTGTCACCGAGCCGATAAGCAAACTCCCATCGAAGAAACCGTTTGGGCGATGCATCAGCTGGTTATGCAAGGTAAAATCCTCTATTGGGGAACCTCCGAGTGGGAGGCCACTGAAATCATGGAAGCCATTGCTGTCGCCAAGCAACATCACCTCATCGGTCCGGTGGTCGAGCAGCCACAATACAACATGCTCACACGTGAAAAACTGGAACGAGATTATTTACACTTGTTCCGTTATCACGGCTTGGGAACTACCATCTGGTCGCCGCTGGCATCCGGTGTGCTGACGGGAAAATATAACGATGCAAAACCCGGCGACACCCGGTTGATGATGGAAGGTATGGAGTGGTTGCACGACCGTGTGATTCAGGAGCAAATCCTGGAGAAAGTCCGCGGACTAAAATCCATCGCCGACGGATTGGGAATCACATTGGCTCGTCTCTCGCTGGCCTGGTGCCTAAAAAATCCTAATGTGAGCACCGTAATCCTTGGCGCATCCAAAGTAGCTCAGCTGAAAGAAAATCTGGACTGCTATTCGGCGTTACCGCTATTGACTGACGAAATAATGTTGACCATTGAAAATATACTGGGCAATAAGCCAAAAGCAGACAGTTTTTAATTGATCTTTAAAACGTTCTATTCACCGCCAATGAATATTAGACAACTGTTTTTTATCATCATTAGCAGTTTTGTTGCCTGTTCCAGTCCGGTGCAGCAAGACAAAGAATTTACGTTTTTCAAAGAACCGGATGTGCTGGTGAAAGCGCCGGGAAAACGGGAGATGATTTTGCGGACTGAACGTCCTTACAACCTGGAAACACCGCAAAAATATTTCCTGGAAGACTTCACTCCAAATGATGTCTTCTTCGTACGCTGGCACCTGGCCGATATGCCGGAAGCCATCGACCCGGACACGTTTCGACTGCGCGTGCACGGTCATGTAAACAAATCGCTGGCGCTGTCGCTGAACGATCTGCGTACGAAATTCACATCACAATCGGTGGCAGCACTTACCGTATGTGCCGGCAATGCGCGCCAACAATTCAAGCCGGGGGTTCCGGGTGTGCAATGGAAAAATGGCGCAATGGGAAATGCACGGTGGACCGGCGTTCCATTACGCGACATCTTGACCGCAGCCGGTATCAAAGACGGCGCTTACGAAGTCGCCTTCAACGGCATGGACGATCCGCCGTTGTCCGGCACACCCGATTTCATCAAAACATTACCGATGAGCCGTGCGCTGGACGGCGAAGTACTTGTGGCGTACGAAAGATCGGAAGAGCACACG
>CAINVI010000094.1 GCA_903854075.1 Candidatus Pollutiaquabacter sp.
CGCACGAAGACGGTTGTGCTGACCGTGGGTCTGCATACCAACACCGCTGAAACCGTGGCGCTTTACAACACCCTGAAATCCGCGTCCTTTTGATGTTCCTACCACATCCACGAAATCACCCTCAGCGAAAAGATCAGCTTTGATCTCTGAACCTAATGAAGGCAATTCAGGGAAGTAACGGAATTCAACCAGCTTTCGCTTAGGAGCCGTTCCCGTTTTCTTGAAGTGACCGGCTTCCGCCTTGGTCGTGTGCTTTTCCTTTTTATCGGAGAATGCCAGCTGCACGGCATTGTAGCCGTCGGTTTCCGTAGTCTTCACCTGGGTGACGACACACGGTCCGGCCTGGATCACGGTGCAAGGGATGTATTTCCCGTCTGCACCGAAGATGCTGGTCATTCCGATTTTCTTTCCGATAATTCCTGACATTTTTCTTTTTGTTGTGCCATTGGTTGACCGAAGTCAACATAGCAGGTTTTAACCTATGGTGTTAATTATGATGCTTTGATTTCAACTTCAACGCCGCTTGGCAGCTCTAGCTTCATCAACGCGTCAACCGTTTTTGCGGTAGAGTTATAGATATCCAGCAGACGCTTATACGAGCAAAGTTGGAATTGCTCACGCGCCTTTTTGTTTACGTGCGGGGAACGAAGTACCGTAAAGATCTTCTTATCGGTCGGCAGCGGAATAGGTCCGTTTACTACCGCTCCGGTGATCTTTACCGTCTTTACGATTTTCTCGGCTGATTTGTCAACCAGGTTGTGATCGTAAGACTTCAATTTGATGCGAATGCGCTGAGACATTGGAAAGAACGTTTATTAGTTGATAATTGATATTAGTCGATTTGAGCCGCTTTGGTTTTGCCTTTAGCCTTTGCGATAACTTCATCAGCCAAATTGCGCGGACAATCAGAGTAGTGAGAGAATTCCATCGTAGAAGTAGCACGACCGGAAGTAATGGTACGTAATTGTGTTACGTAACCGAACATTTCGGACAGTGGAACTTTAGCTTTGATTACCTGGGCACCGCCTTTGGAATCCATACCTTCCACCTGACCGCGACGGCGATTCAAGTCACCCACAACGTCACCCATGTTTTGCTCCGGCGTAATAACCTCCAGCTTCATGATTGGCTCCAGCAGTACAGGTTTGCATTTTGGAAGTGCTTCACGGAAAGCAGTACGCGCACAGATTTCAAAAGAAAGTGAATCAGAGTCAACGTTGTGATAAGAACCGTCAATCAAACGGACCTTCAGCGCTTGCAACGGATAGCCAGCCAATACACCATTCAACATAGATGAACGGAATCCTTTTTCAACAGCCGGAATGAATTCACGAGGAATGTTACCGCCGGTGATTTCATTAACGAATTGAAGACCCATATTCTTATCGGTGACTTCAAAGTCAGCATCCACAGTAGATGCAACGATCTTGATATCGGCAAACTTACCACGACCACCGGTCTGCTTTTTGTACACCTCGCGGTGCTCAATCACGCCGTTGATAGCTTCTTTATAGTTAACCTGAGGAGCACCCTGGTTTACTTCCACTTTAAACTCACGCTTCAAACGGTCGATAATGATCTCCAGGTGCAATTCACCCATTCCGGAAATTACCGTTTGACCGGACTCTTCATCTGACTTAACGCGGAATGTCGGATCTTCTTCAGAGAGCTTACCTAAAGCAACACCCAGTTTATCCTGATCAGCCTGCGTTTTAGCTTCGATAGCCAAACCGATAACCGGCTCAGGGAAATTCATCGCCTCAAGAACGATTGGAGCGTTCTCAGCACAAAGTGTATCACCGGTCTTGATGTCTTTAAATCCTACTGCAGCACCGATGTCACCCGCTTCGATGAACGGAACCTGGTTCTGCTTATTAGCGTGCATCTGGAAAATACGGGAAATACGCTCCTTGTTTCCTGAACGCGTGTTCAATACATAAGAACCTTCGTCCAAACGACCGGCATAGCAACGGAAATAAGCCAAACGACCAACAAATGGATCGGTAGCAATCTTAAAGGCCAATGCAGTGAACGGCTCTTTAGGATCGGGCTTACGCACCACTTCTTCGCCGGTATCAGGATTGGTTCCGACAATATTGTCTTTATCCAACGGTGAAGGCATTAACTCCATCACCAGGTCAAGCATGGTCTGAACACCTTTGTTCTTGAAGGAAGAACCGCAAACCATCGGAACCAGTTTGTTGGCCAGACAAGCTTTGCGAAGTGCATCAAAGATTTCCCGCTCCGAAATGGAGTTAGGATCTTCGAAATACTTTTCCATCAATTTATCGTCGAATTCAGCGATAGCCTCGAGCAGTTTCTCGCGCCATTCTTTTACTTCCTCCACCATGTTGTCCGGGATAGGAACAACAGTAAAGGTCATTCCTTTGTCTTGCTCGTTCCAAATGATTCCACGGTTGTTGATCAAATCAACAACACCTTTGAAATCATCTTCAGCACCGATAGGAAGCTGCAGTGGGAGCGGGTTACCGCCAAGTACTTCTTGAACCTGTTTTACAACATTCAGGAAGTCGGCACCAGCACGGTCCATCTTGTTGACGAAACCGATACGCGTTACATTGTAATTGTTGGCCAAACGCCAGTTGGTCTCCGATTGCGGCTCAACACCATCAACGGCAGAAAAAAGGAACACCAGTCCGTCCAATACACGGAGGGAACGGTTAACTTCTACAGTGAAGTCAACGTGTCCTGGAGTATCAATAATATTCAGTTTGTATTTTTCACCACGGTAATTCCAGAAGCAGGTAGTAGCAGCAGAGGTAATGGTAATACCACGCTCCTGCTCTTGTGCCATCCAGTCCATGGTAGCAGCGCCGTCATGGACCTCGCCAATCTTGTGCACCACACCGGTATAATAAAGGATACGCTCGGTAGTTGTCGTCTTACCCGCATCAATGTGGGCGGCGATACCGATGTTTCTTGTGTTTTTGAGTTCTTTGCTCATTTGATTAGTTATCCGTTAATCCTAACGATAGTTTTCTCTTTTGTTCGTGATAACCGGACACTTTGAGCGGACGTCACACTGCTGTGGGACGTTGGATCTGCTCAGTTATCCAGTAAGCTCTTGCTCGTTACTGCGGCAAGTCAGGGGGTTATCCCGTAAAAGAAAGAACTACTTACTCGTTTATTTGGACCCGTTTGAAAGGTTCATTCGGGGTATTCGTACTCTCTACTATCAACCCTTAAGCACGGAAGTGCGAGAAGGCTTTGTTGGCTTCTGCCATACGGTGGGTATCTTCCTTCTTCTTCATAGCAGCACCTTCACCCTTTGAAGCGGCGATGATCTCACCGGCTAAACGATCAGCCATCGTCTTTTCATTACGGCCGCGGGAATAATTGATCATCCACTTGATCGACAAGCTAATCCGACGGTCAGGACGAATTTCACTTGGAATCTGGAAGGTAGCACCACCTACACGACGACTCTTAACTTCCACCGTAGGCATGATGTTGGTCATCGCTTTTTTCCAGGTGTCCAAACCGTTTTCCTTGGTCTTTTCTTCAATGCGGTTAATCGCATCGTAGAAAATGGTGAACGCGGTATTCTTTTTACCATCGTACATCATCATGTTCACGAAACGAGTTACCAACGTATCGTTGAACTTGGGATCTGGAAGGAGAATGCGCTTCTTCGGTTTAGTCTTACGCATGGAATTAGGCGGGTATTATATTCGTTTACTTACTTGACTTGATTACTTTTTCTTGGCTGGAGCTGCTGCACCTGCTTTAGGACGCTTAGCACCATATTTAGAACGCTGTTGTTTGCGACCATCAACACCCGCTGTATCCAAAGAACCGCGAACGATGTGGTAACGAACTCCCGGAAGATCCTTCACACGACCTCCGCGAATCAACACGATGGAGTGCTCCTGAAGGTTGTGTCCTTCGCCCGGAATGTATGCCGTAACTTCAAATTTGTTAGTCAAACGCACACGAGCTACTTTACGCATAGCGGAATTCGGCTTCTTTGGAGTGGTCGTGTACACACGGGTACATACACCGCGGCGCTGCGGACAGGATGCCAACGCAGGCGACTTACTCTTATCAATCAGCTTCTCGCGGCCTTTACGGACCAACTGTGAAATTGTAGGCATTATTGGTTATTCTTTCGTGTTAATCTTCAAACAATTAGGCGTTTTTCGCCCTATTTTGGGGAATGCAAAGGTACTACTTCCTAATTATTTACCAAATCCTGTTGGTAATTTTTTTTGCACAAATCAGCTCAAAATCGGCTTTCGGACGATTCAGCCGGCTAAAAACGGCTAAAACTAGGTAGGATTAAAATATAATATGTTGATTATTAAGCGATTAAAATAAAACAGCCCGGACTTGCCGGGCTGAAAATAATCTTTCTGATAATCAAATAATTACGCCACTCTAAGTCGATTTACATTCGATTTTTCAAACTTTTCGCGCGCATAGGTCAACGTAAGGTGAAATTCTTTGATCTGCTTGCCGGTAGGTATCTCATACATGGCATCCAGCAGAATCGCTTCGCAAATGGATCGCAACCCGCGAGCTCCCAACTTGAACTCGAACGCCTGGTCGACAATGTAGTCTAAGGCTGCCTTGTCCACTTCCAACTTCACATTTTCCAACTGAAACAGCTTTTCATACTGTTTCATCAAGGCATTTTTCGGCTCGGTCAATATGGAACGCAACGTCGGTTTGTCCAACGGATCCAGGTGGGTCAATACGGGAACCCGACCAATCAACTCGGGGATCAGTCCAAACGATTTCAAATCAGCAGGACTCACATACTGTAAATAATTCTCTTTGTCGTAGCCCTGTTTTTCTTTACCTGTCCGGTAGCCAATTGCATGGGTTTCTAAACGACGCGCAATCTTCTTGTCAATTCCGTCGAAAGCACCACCGCAAATAAACAGAATGTTGGACGTGTCAATCGTGATCATTTTCTGCTCCGGATGCTTGCGACCACCCTGCGGCGGCACGTTTACGGTAGAGCCTTCCAGCAACTTCAATAACGCCTGCTGCACGCCTTCTCCGCTGACATCCCGCGTGATCGACGGATTATCGCTCTTACGGGCAATCTTGTCAATTTCGTCGATATAGACCACTCCGCGCTCCGCTGCAGCAACATCATAATCAGCGGCCTGCAGCAAACGCGTTAAAATACTCTCCACATCTTCGCCTACATATCCCGCTTCCGTCAGCACGGTAGCATCAGCAATACAGAAGGGAACATTCAGCATCTTAGCAATGGATCGCGCCAGCAAGGTCTTTCCGGTACCGGTTTCACCGACCAAAAGGATGTTCGACTTCTCAATTTCTACTTCGTCCTGCTTTTTAATCTTGCTGGAAATTCGCTTATAATGGTTGTATACAGCCACCGACAACACTTTCTTCGCATCATCCTGGCCAATCACATATTGGTCGAGGAATTTCTTTATTTCCGCGGGCTTCAACAGCGTCATCTGCGAGCTGATGTTATTCTTCAGCCGTGTATTCATTTCTTCACTCAGGATACCCTGGGCCTGCTGAATACACTGGTCACAGATATCTCCGGTAATACCGGCAATCAATACAAACGTCTCACTTTTGTCGCGTCCGCAAAACGAACACTTGATATCCTTCTGGTTTTTCATGCAATCCGATAGCTGGATTTAATTGTACTGCAAACTACAAAATTACGGGTGGCTTGTCGAGTTTTTTTGGCGAATACCTTGCAACTTGCTCAAATCCAATAGTCCCATTTTGAGCCAAAAACTAAACATCCGGCCTGAACGGGTATTCAGACCGGATGCGGAACGGCTAATTGCTAGCCATTAGCGATTACTTCTTACGGGTAAGTACCTCGTCGATCATACCGTACGCCTTGGCCTCCTCGGCAGTCATCCAGTAATCACGGTCAGAATCTTTCCACACTTTCTCATATTCCTGTCCACTGTGCAGGGCAATGATTTCATACAGCTCTTTCTTAAGCTTCTGGATTTCACGTGCAGTGATTTCAATATCAGATGCTTGTCCTTCAGCACCACCCAAAGGCTGGTGAATCATGATGCGAGCATGTTTCAGTGCCGCGCGCTTCCCTTTCTCCCCGGAACACATCAACACTGCGGCCATGGAGGCTGCCATTCCGGTGCAGATCGTAGAAATATTCGGCTGCACAAACTGCATGGTATCGTAGATCCCTAGGCCGGCATACACCGAACCGCCAGGACTGTTCATGTAAATCATGATATCCTTTTTGGCATCTACAGATTCCAAAAACAATAACTGCGCCTGGATGATATTGGAAACATAATCGTTGATACCTACGCCCAGGAAGATGATGCGATCCATCATCAAACGGGAGAAGACATCCATCGTGGCAATGTTCAACTGACGCTCTTCAATAATCGTTGGAGAAATATAATCGCTGCGGACAGCGGAAACAAAACTGTCAACGGACACACTGCTAATGCCTTTGTGCTTGACAGCATACTTGCGGAACTCATCGGTAAAATTCATGGTGTTTGGATTGTGGTAGTAAAGACGAAAAAACGGCTGAAATGTTTCAACTGTTCAAAATTAGCACCTAACTGTTCCGCATAACCACCTTCGCACCGCCAATTATCAACAAGCCAGCAATAAATTGAATCCGTAACCGGCTGAAATAAAAAAGACTCCGTCATTCCGGAGTCTTTTCGATTATGCGGCACGTCAAAGGCCGGAACTAAAAAATCAATGATGATGCTCGAGCTCGTGCGCCGTTTTTTCATTCAAACGCGCAACAAACTCATCGTATGGCAAGGCTGTCATGTCCAGCTTCACCGTCTTTTTCAGGTACTCAAACACTTTCCCTTCACGTAAGGTACGCTCGAAACGTTCGTAATTCCCTTCTTCCGTAAGGTAACGAGCCGACATCTCTTCGACTTTGGCATCGTCCATATCGTAGATGCCGTATTGCGCAAACTGCTGACGCATTAGCGCGCGAGATGCGTCACGAATTTCATCTTCAGTAAGTACAATTTGCTGGTCAACAGCGATGTTACTCAAAATAAGGTTCCAGCGTAAATCTTCCGCCAAATGGTAGTATTGATGATCAAATTCATGGTCATCCATCGGTTTCTCCTGATTGGCCTTCACCATACGCTTCAAAAACTCGTCCGGAAGTGCAATAGTCGTAGCTTCCAGAATTTCGTTACGAAGGTCCTTCTTCAGCTTACGATCGCTTTCACGCTCAAAATAGGATTCAATTCCTTCCTTGACCTTATTGCGAAAATCAGCCTCCGTGGTAACGGTACCGGCTTCGTGCAGCTTGTCAAACAATTCCTGATTCAATTCCGCTTTCTCGATTTTACTCACCGTCATTACTGTAAAACGGTAGTCCGAACGTAACGCCGTAGCGGCCTTGTCGATTTTCAACATAGCAGCTACTTCAGTTTCATTACCGATAGCTGCCATCGGATTATAATCGATAGTGTCTTCTTTCTTCAGGCCAACGAATTTCTGACGATCATTGATAGCGGACATGCGGTCAATCGCCAATGTAGTCGTCGTTTTAACGCCACCTTCCTTGATGTTACCATCACTATCCAGCTCGGTGAACTCTCCGTACAAAATACAGGTCTCATCGGCCGCTTCCGGATTGGAGAATTTACCATAACGACGACGGATATCCGTAACATCGTCTTCAATCATTTTCTCGTCCACCTTCACCATAAAGTAAGGTGTCTTGGCGGCAGGTAATTCCACCTTGAATGTTGGCGCCAATCCGATCTCATACAGAAATTCAAAATTACGACCATCTTCCAGCACTAATTCGGTCTCCCCCTGCTTAGGCAGTGGAGAACCGATGATTTCAATCTTGTTGTCGAAGATGTACTTTCCAAGGTTTTCGGAAACCATCTTGTTCAGCTCTTCCAGCAGTACAGAAGTTCCGTACATCTTTTTTACCATTCCCACCGGAACATGACCAGGACGGAAACCTGGAATACTGGCAGTTTTGGCGTATTTCTTGATTACGTCATTCACGCGCTGCTGATAATCGGCAGGCTGAAGCTCTACCTTAATGATAGCCGTCAAGTCGTCTTGCTGATGTTTACTGATGTTCATGGATATACTTTTACGAATAATGGTCTTGCAGACCAAGTTCAATTTTAGTGCGGACGAAGGGACTCGAACCCCCACGGATTGCTCCACCAGATCCTAAGTCTGGCGCGGCTACCAATTACGCCACGTCCGCGTAATCCCCGGAAAAGGGAGCGCAAAGATACGCTTTAGTAATGAGCTGTAAAAGTGGAATTAAACCTAAAAATGTGGTTTACCGGTAAAGTCGGCCCACTTTTTCCCGGGCCGGAAATGGAAGCTGTGCCTTACCTTTGAAGTCCCAACCGTAAACTATGCTTACCATCGACCCTAAAAATATCAAGACCGGAGAGTTTCACAGCCATATGCTTTCCGCCATTGCTCCCCGACCCATCGCATTCGCCAGTACGATCGATAAAGACGGACATCCGAACCTCTCCCCGTACAGTTTCTTCAACGCCTTTGGGAGCAAGCCGCCAATTTTGATTTTTTCTCCTGCGCGACGGGTACGTGATAATACCATTAAGCATACGCTGGAAAACATTTATGAAACCAAGGAGGTCGTCATTAATGTGGTGAACTACCCTATGGTTCACCAGATGTCGCTTTCCTCGACCGAATACCCAAAAGGTGTGGACGAGTTTCTAAAATCCGGATTCACGCCACTGGCCTCCGAAAAAGTGCGTCCATTTCGTGTCAAAGAATCGCCGGTACAATTCGAATGTAAGGTACTGCAGGTTATTGAAACAGGACAAGAGGGCGGCGCAGGAAACCTGATTATCTGCGAAATCTTATTGATGCATATTAACGAAGCAGTATTGAACGACCAGCACAAGATCGATCCGAATAAGATTGACCTCGTCGCCCGCATGGGCGGCGACTTTTACTGCCGTGCTTCCGGAAATGCATTGTTCGAAGTGGCCAAACCGCTCACTACCCTGGGAATTGGTGTCGACCGAATTCCGGAACGCATTCGTTTCAGCAAGATTCTTTCCGGAAATGATCTTGGTCGCTTGGGCAACGTAGAACAGCTACCTCACGAAGATGACGTGCGCGAAATGGCACAGCGCGATTTCATGAAAGAACTGTACGCCAAATTCGGAAATGACGCAGAAAACTTTGAATCCAAATTACAGGAATTGGCCAAAGCCCTGATTGACAAAAACGATGTTCAAACCGCCTGGAAAGTGCTGCTTTGCTCTTCGCGCTGAGGGGCAGCAAGTACCACCATCGCTTTAATAATCGCCTTATGCGAAGAGTGCAATTCACGGTACACGTTCACTAACGTAGCCGCCTCGAACTCTTTGATCTGGTGGTGGTGCAATAGGTCCATCGTGCGCTGCACATAGTGTTCCTGCTCACGATTGTTTTCAGTAAGCGTTAACGGACCTTCATCTGACGTTACTTTTTCCCCCAGCCGGCTTTCAACTGTGCTGTAAAACTCAGACTCCTTTTCTCTGATGGCAAGCAACGCTGAATACAAATTATCGTTCGCAGAATCGTTCAGCTCTTTCAAATTATGGCGAATATCCTTAACGTTTTTAGCAGCGTGCAAGATATTCCGCGACGCAATCAACAACTGACTTAATCGCTCCGCTTCCGCAGGAGGAAGATCTTCTTGTAATAAATCCGACGCAGCCTCCAGCAGCTCTCCATGAAACTGCTTCAGCGCTCCATAATCATCGGTAAAAGTTGCTCCCGAACGAAACCAACGCTGCCAGCGCACTAATAAGGGCAGCGGAACGCCAACATGTTCTGACGTTATACCAAGTGCTTTACGATTGAGGGTAACCATCCTGTTTACCAGGAGCTGAACCTGTTGATCGATAGCAGAAACTCCCGCAGCAGGAGGCAACAATTCGATACTCATGAACGGATCCTTTTTATGGCTATCTGCTATTGAGTTTTCCAGGAATCGGGCCAAACGTCCAAGCAATGGATAAAACGTGAAGATGGTCAGTGCATTCAATGCTGATTGAAATGCAACAAGAGCAAGTAGCGGATCCCCGAACCATTCGCGTTGGATAAAACGAATGAACGGCACTAACAAAACCGCACCCAGAAGGACAGTAAATAAATTGAATACGATATTTCCCCAAGCTACTCGCTTCTTGTCCACAGATTTTCCGGAAGCACCGATGATTAACTTGATGGCTGTACCTAACTCCGATCCAACCACAACGCCGGCGGCATGCTCAATAGGAAGCAGTCCGGCACTTAACGCAGATAACGCCACTGCCATGGCGGCGAAACTGGATTGAATAATTGCCGTCAGCAGAAAGCCAATAACAATAAAAAAGTACGGCGACCCACCAGTAAAACCCTCCAAGACAGCAATGGCTTCGGCGTCCGCAAGCGTTGACTTCATGTAGGACAAGCCAATAAACAACAAGCCGATTCCCATGAAAAAACGCGACCACAGCGCCACCGTTCGTTTCCGTGAAAAGAATAGGCTGGACACTAGCGACACCGCCATTAAGGGATAAGAAAATTGTTCGATATCATAGCGGAAGCCAAGCCAGGCGATGACCCAGCTGTCAAACGTTGTTCCAAGGTTGGCGCCCAATACCACCGCCAACGCATTTCGCATCGACATGATACCAGCGCCGACAAACGACAGCGTAATCAGCAACACTACTGAACTGCTCTGGAGAATACCGGTTATAGCGGCTGATCCGAGCAAGGCGCGCGCCTTGTGCGCTGTTTGTGCTTGCAGAAACTTCTTAAACGGACGACCTGCTAAGGACTTGAGTGACTCCTCAACGAGCACTAACGCAAATACAAACAAAGAAAGTCCTGCCAGAAAAAACCAGCCATCAAAAGAAGCCATGAAGTATTCAAATTAACACCACTGTCGACAATCGACACATGATGAAAATCATACAAGGGTGCAGTTAGGGAAGCAATTCCTTCAGACGAGCCACGGCATCCGTGAGCCCCGCAAGATTCTTACCACCGGCAGTCGCATAAAATGGCTGCCCCCCGCCGCCACCTTGAACCGATTTTGCTAATTCTCGAATAAGTGTCGTGGCATTGAACTGCTTATCTTTCACCAGCTGATCGGAAATGATCAAAGAAAGAAACGGTTTGCCGTCAATGCTTGCTGCTGCTAGAAATACTAGGTCCGTAAACTGATTGCGTAATTCAAAAGAGATATCTTTGATAGCATCGGCAGAAGGTAGATCTACCAGTTCGGCAATCACACGTATGCCGCGATGATCCGTTGCTTTCAAAATCAATTCCGCCTTGATTAATTTTGCTTTCTCTGCGATGAATCCATCCAACTTGGCCTGCAACGCTGCATTCTCCTCCAACAAAGCGTTCACTTTTTCCAATACATCTTTCGGCTGTTTCAAGGCCTCCCGGACAGCATTCAATTTATCCAACGCAGCATTATAATACTGCTCGGCAACCTCTGCTGTTACTGCCTCTATGCGGCGCACACCGGCTGCTACAGCACTTTCGGAAGTGATTTTAAAGGAACCTATCTGACCGGTCGCCTGCACATGTGTTCCTCCGCACAATTCACGGGAGTACGAGGGATCAAAGGTGATCACACGCACAAACTCACCGTACTTCTCCCCGAATAATGCTGTTGCCCCCATTTCCATGGCTTGCTGTACCGGAACATTACGTCGCTCATCCAGCTGAATATTCTCGCGGACTTTTTCATTCACAATCTTTTCGATTGCCATCACTTCCTCGTCCGTCACCTTGGCAAAATGAGAAAAGTCGAAACGGGTCACAGCATCATTGACCAACGATCCTTTCTGGTTCACATGCGAACCCAGCACTTGTTTGAGCGCACTGTGCATCAAATGCGTAGCCGAGTGATTACCAGAAATACTTTTACGCCGGGATTCATCGACGGTAGCTGTAAATGTGACGCTTACATCAACAGGCAATTTATCACAAAGATGAATAATAAGATTATTCTCCTTCTGTGTGTCAAGAATGCGAACACTCTGACCTGCTGCTTTTAAAAATCCGGTATCCCCTACTTGTCCGCCACTCTCTGCATAAAAAGGTGTACGATTCAACACCAGCTGGAAATTTTCTTTGCCTTTAGAGGTGACTTTTCTGTATTTGATAATATCTGCTTCGCAGTGAAGCTCGTCGTATCCGATAA
>CAINVI010000095.1 GCA_903854075.1 Candidatus Pollutiaquabacter sp.
CGCGAGGTCATGGGCTTTATTTCGTCATGAATCAGTCCGTCGTAGCCGCGATGAATTCCAGCTATCTGTTTCCGGTAAAAGAGTGCCGTGCGTACGACGGCACGGATGGCTGCATTCATTCCCGGAGCATCGCCACCGGAAGTAAGGATCCCGATTTTTTTAATCTTGGAACGTGTCATGGCAAGCATTTTAATAGAACGTTAAAGTTAGTGTATTTTTTACACTAACTAAATTATCCGACCCGTGAAATAACGCAATCATTATAGTGTGCGAACATCTAGAAAATTTAGCCTCCGGAAACAGGGCAAAGAATAGAAAAACGGCATTACACGGATGCATTTCTGCCCTATCAACGTTGGATTACCACGGACAAAAAGACTATTTTGCGGTCCGAAATATGCAACCCAAGAAACTACCCCGTCTCAAATCGACTTTTTCCGTCGACTGCGTAATTTTCGGCGTAGATGATGGCGTATTAAAAATCCTTCTGATTGAACGGAACGAGCCGCCCTTCAAAGCATGGAAAGCTATCCCAGGCAATCTGGTACGCGATCAGGAAGATATCGATGATGCAGCCAAACGGATTTTGTACGAATTGACCGGACTGAAAGATATCTACCTCGAACAATCCTACACCTTTGGCCGCACCAATCGTCACCCGCAGGGACGTGTAATTACTGTGTCCTATTATTCCCTCATTCAAAAAACCGACGATATACGGCCGGTGACAGGGTTTGCCAAAACGGCGTTCTGGTGCCCGGTACACGAACTTCCTAAGCTTGCATTTGACCACCGGGAAATCGTAGAAAAAGCATTGGCGCAACTCAAACACAAAATCAATTACCAACCCATCGGCTTCGAGCTTCTCCCGAAGCGTTTCACCCTCACCCAACTTCAGCACGTTTACGAAGCGATTCTGGAAGTGGATTTGGACAAGCGTAATTTTAGAAAAAAGATGTTGAGTTTTGGATTGTTGGAATCGTGTCAGGAAAAGCAGACCGGAGGATCACATCGTGCGGCCAGTCTATATCGGTTTAACAAAAAAAGGTACCACCAATTAGCCACCAAAGGGTTCATATTTGGGCTCTGATCGCTAAAAGAGAATAAAAAAAGGAGACCGGTATGGCCTCCTTTTTTTCATTTCCGAAAATCGCCTAAAATTAACGGGCGATCATCAGTTTACCAGTCGTACGAGCACTGTTAGAAACGAGTGCATACGTGTAGATACCGGAAGGCAATTGGTTGCCGTTGTTGTCGTTTCCGATCCAGTTGTAGTAATGAACACCAGCCGACTGCAATTCGTCGAACAGGGTGATTACTTCACGACCGGTAACATCGTACACCGTCAAAGACACGTTAGCAGCGCCGTTGAGGTTGTAGGCAAACACCGTGCTGGTGGTCACCGGATTCGGAGCGTTGTAGATTCCGAGTTGCTTACCTACGATGTTGTTTACAGACGCTGGAGAGGTCGTAGCTGTAACACCGCTGAATGGCGTACCATCGGAATTGTACACTTCAGGAGTCACCGTAGTGAGATCCATGAAGATATCCGAATTGTTGGCATCCTTACCGGAGTTTACGCCAACTTCATCGCGGAACACCATACCGACACGAGCAACAGAAGCGCTCGGAACCGGACCGTTAGCCGCCTGGCTGTAATAAGCCACCGGATCAATGGTGATCTGCCACAGGTCAGTGCCAACACTGGTCATTTCACCAATGCCGTCATCCTGGCCCCAGTTACCCACCACATAATTCCAGCAAGAGCCATCGAGTGGACCAGCCACGTCGTTACCGCCGGAATGCATGTAAACTTTCGTAGCACCACCCAAAGCAGAAACACCTTGTGTAGCGTCGTACGTAATCGTAAGGTCATACTGCGCTTGCGCAAAGAATGCGGAAGCGAGAAGACCAGCCGTTAAGAGTACTTGTTTTCTCATGAGATTTTAATTAGGTTAGAGATTGTGTTATAACGGTACAAAATTACAAATAGTTAGTGTAATTTAGACACCGCAAGGGCACACTTTTTGCTAACTATATAAGGCCACTTTTTAACAGCTGAAAAGAAACCCTTAATTTCACCCCATGCGTTACCAACACCCCACTATTTTGTTGAAGTTTTATGCCATTTTGGTCCTTCTCACGGCTTTAACTTTCAACACAAGCGCCCAAGTCGTGCTAGCTCAGCCGTACTTTTTCGGGGGAACGGATTCTGTCACCATCATTTTTGACGCCAGTAATGGAAACGGCGGCCTCATCAATTACAACGATTCCGTATATGCCCATACCGGTGTAATTACTAACGTCTCCAACCAGTGGCGGTATGTGAAGGCCGCCTGGGGCACTGCCGATCCGGCTGTCCGCATGACTAAAATCGGAAGTAATCTTTACCGAATTTCCTTCCGTCCGCGCACCTTCTTCGGTGTTCCCGCCAACGAAACGATCAAAAAGCTCGCTTTTGTATTTAGAAATGACGACGGAACGGTTACCGGACGCAACGCAGATGGTAGTGATATCTTTATCGAACTTCGGGACACCACCCGGATCAATTGCGCCATTATCCAACCTTACACCGACCAAGGAAATCCGGTTTTATCAGCTACCGCCGGCCAGTCCATCGCTTTTACCGGCATTGCTGACTCGTCAGCGCAGCTTCGGTTTGAACTAAATGGCGTAAGTGTAGCCACCGGTACCGGCGACTCCTTACAAACCAACCTCAGCTCATCCACCTACGGCATGAATACGGTACGCTTTATCGCCGAAGGAATCAGCACGCGAGATACCGCCACGTTTATATTTCTGGTAAACCCGGTTCCGGTGACCGCCAACCTTCCTGCCGGCAGTAAAGACGGCGTCACCTATCTTAACGACAGTACCGTCCGACTAAATCTGTTTGCCCCTTACAAAGAATTCGTTTACGTTATTGGCGATTTCAACAACTGGCAACTGGATACTTCGTATCTGATGCAACGTACACCGGACAGCTCACGCTATTGGATGGACATCACAGGTCTTACGCCAGGAAGAGAATATGTGTATCAGTACTACGTAAACGCTACGCTTAAAATAGCCGATCCGTATACCGAAAAGGTTCTTGACCCCTCCAATGACAGCGGCATCGGTGCAGCTACTTATCCCAATCCTACGCCCTACCCGACAGGACGCACCACCGGCATTGCATCAGTGTTGCAAACGGCACGTACTCCGTATGTCTGGCAAACGCAAACCTATACGCGTCCGGCAAAATCCGATTTGGTCATCTACGAGTTACTGGTCCGCGATTTCATGCTTGCACACAATTACAAAGGACTTATCGATACGCTAAGCTATCTTCAGCGACTGGGTGTAAATGCGATTGAGCTGATGCCTATTAATGAGTTCGAAGGCAATCAAAGTTGGGGATACAATCCATCATTTTATTTCGCTCCGGACAAATATTACGGAACACGCGATGCCCTGAAAGCATTTATTGACACCTGTCACGCACGAGGAATCGTGGTGTTACTTGATATGGTCTTCAATCATCAGGCAGGACAGTCGCCTATGGTTCAACTCTATTTCAACAGCGCTACCGGTCAGCCGGCGGCGAACAGTCCATGGTTCAATCCTTCAGCTCCTCATGACTTCAGTGTATTCTATGACATGAACCACGACAGTCCGCACACCCGCTATTTCATCGATCGCGTGAATGAATTTTGGATCAATGAATATAAAATAGATGGATTCCGGTTCGACCTGGCTAAAGGATTCACCCAGCGCTACACGCTCGGAAACACTTCCCTTTTTGCCGCCTATGATCCAACACGAGTTTACAATATCGAACGAATGGCGGATCATATTTGGAGTGTTGACTCCACCAACTACATCATACTGGAGCTTTTCGCCGACAACAACGAAGAGACGGTATACGCCAATCGCGGCATGCTACTCTGGGGAAACAGTAATTACGCCTACAATCAAGCAACAATGGGCTACCAATCTGGCAGCGACTTTTCTGGCGTTTCCTACAAGTCCAGAGGATGGAATGTACCGCACTTGATTGGTTACATGGAAAGTCATGACGAAGAGCGACTGATGTACAAAAACACCATGTACGGCGCCACCTCCGGTGGCTACTCCGTAAAAGACACTACTTCAGCTATTGAGCGATTGGAAATGGCCGGCGCTTTCTACTTCACTATTCCCGGACCTAAAATGATATGGATGGGCGGAGAACTGGGCTACGACGTTTCCATCAACAATCCTTGCCGCACCTGCAACCGTCCATTCCGCTGGAATTATTACGCTGTTGCCGAGCGGCAGTTCCTCTACCGAATCTGGGGTTCACTCATGGAACTGCGGAAAAACGAACCGGTTTTTCAGACGGCTAACTTCAACATGCAACTTACGACACTAGGAAAAACGATTCACTTGAATCATGCCACCATGAATGTCACAGTAATCGGAAATTTCAATGTAACAACCTCCAGCATCAATCCCGTTTTTCAGAATATCGGATGGTGGTACGACTACTTCTCCGGCGACAGTATTTATGTGAGTAGCACTACTGCCACACTTTCCCTGCAGCCCGGCGAGTACCATGTTTACACTTCAAGGAGACTTTCCGCTCCAGACCTAACAACTCCGGTCGTTGAATTGGGTCAACTACCAGTTGCCGAACTGCTGCCTTATCCGAACCCGGCATCCGAAACAACTACCCTACGTTATAGCTTACTAAAGGCCGGCATCGTACAACTGGAAATTTATTCCACGAACGGACAAATAATAAAATCACTGACGACCGACCTGCAGCAGGCCGGCGAGCACGATTTCACGTGGGAAATCGCCCAAGAAGGAATAGGTGCAGGCATCTACTTCTGCAAAGTGATTACAGGTGACCGAGTCCATATGGCGCGTATAGTTATTCCTTAAGCAGGAACAATTCGCTAATATTGTATCGCCGCTGCTTGTGGCGACACTATGAACCGAACTATCCGCTATTTCATTATTTTTCTTGCAACGTTGGCCGCAGAGCCTGCCG
>CAINVI010000096.1 GCA_903854075.1 Candidatus Pollutiaquabacter sp.
CCGTTAACCAGCATGGAATCGCCGAGCGTGTTGACTAGAAATTGATTGGAAGCATCGTAAGAACGGTCCTGAAGTAGTATTGGAAAATCATCGAAGCCGTAATTGCGCGGTAAGTTCAACGCCGCCTCTTGGGTATCACGAACGATAATCAGGCCGGCCATGCCTTTTCGTACCTGTGCTTCGGTATTCATGTGAATATGCGGGTGGTACCAATACGTCGCAGCTGGATTCATTACCCGGAAAGACGATGTAAAGCTATTGCCGGCCGCAATAACAGTTTCCGGTCCACCATCCATCGCGGCCGGAATATGAAGTCCGTGCCAATGGAGGGATGTTTCTTCGCCCAGCAAATTATTGATTTCAATGTTGACCGAATCACCCTTGTTCCATTCCAGCGTAGGTCCCAGGTAGTTTCCGTTTACAGCAAACGTATTGGTCATCGATCCCGGATAAATCTGCCATTGTCCGGAGTCGCAGTCGAGTTGAAAGTTGGTGCCTGAAACAATCGGTGGGATACAAAGTGGATTATAAAATGATTGTGCCGAAAGGGAGCTTACGGCGAATAACCAACTAAAGAGGAGCGATAGCCGAACGTACATGACAATGCGAATTTTTACAAAGTTACATTTAATCCTTGCTGCCATATCGAGCAAAATCATCGATGTTGTATGAAGGTTTGATGTGCAAGCGGTTTAAAATACTGATATTCAGATAGATGTCAATTATTAATAAGCGTTAACAACCTTGTTGGCATGCCGTTTGCTTTATTAAATTTGCCTCACTTTTAAATAAGCTATCCTAGTATGAAAAACATCCGAGTGTTGTTAGTGGCTTTCCAATTGTTTTTAGTCACTGTTTTATCCGCACAGGTTACGGATCCGGTTATTCTTTCCGTTGGTGGAGAGAATGTATCAAGAAGCGAGTTCATGCGTGTGTTCAAAAAGAACAATACCAAAGATTCCGGATACGACAAACAAGCGGTCGAGGATTACCTCGAATTGTACATCAATTACAAAATGAAAGTGCATGAGGCGCTGGAGTTGGGTATGGATACCGTACAGTCGTTCAAAGACGAGCTTGCCGGTTACCGTAAGCAGTTGGCTCAGCCTTATCTTGTCGACAAGCAAGTCAGCGAAAGTTTGGTACGAGAAGCCTATGATCGTATGAAGACGGATGTTCGCGCCAGCCACATTCTAATCAAATGCGATGCTAATGCACTGCCAAAAGATACGGTTGATGCCTTGAACAAGGCCAACAAAGTACGTGCGGAGCTGATGAAAGGCGCAGATTTCGCGACAGCAGCTCGAAAGTATTCGGACGATCCTTCAGCCAAGGATAATGGCGGAGATCTCGGCTATTTTACTTCCATGCAAATGGTGTATCCGTTCGAAACGGCCGCTTACGCAACTAAGCAGGGTGAAATCTCTCAGCCGGTGCGTACGCGTTATGGTTATCACTTGATTAAAGTGACGGATATCCGCAAAAATCAGGGTGAGATTCGTGTTGCACATATCATGGTCAAAACCGGAACGGGTATTTCTTCAGAAGACTCCATGAAAGCTGCACAAAAGATCGATGAGATCTATGCAAAGCTCAAAGCGGGCGATAAGTTTGAAGATCTAGCGCGTCAATACTCTGATGATCAGAGTTCGGCCAAAAATGGCGGACTATTACCATGGTTCGGTACCGGACGAATGGTTCCTGAATTCGAAGTAGCGGCGTACGCGCTAAAATATCCCGGCGATTATACTGCGCCCGTAAAAACGGCGTACGGTTGGCACATTATCAAGCTAATGGAGACCAAACCGCTGGGTACTTTTGAGTCGATGCAGGCAGATCTTAAACAGCGTGTGCAGAAGGATTCACGTTCCGATCTCAGTCGTACATCCATGATCTCCAAGATCAAAGCTAAATACAACTTTAAAGAAGTACCTGCTGCAAAAACAGCGTTCATGAAGGTCGTTGATTCCACCCTTACCCAAGGTGCGTGGTCTGTTGATCGTGCACAAGGACTTACGGCTACGATGTTCTTCCTTGGTGGAAACTCCTATTCACAGCAGGATTTCGCTACTTATGTGTCGGAACATCAAACTCGTCGCGGCCCCTCCATGCCTGCGGAGTCTATGATCAACACTTTGTATACCGAATGGATCAGCGAGAGTTGTTTGGCGATGGAAGAGACCAAGCTGGACTCTTTGTATCCCGACTTCCGTAATCTGATGCAGGAATATCGTGATGGTATTTTGCTGTTTGAATTGACGGACAAAAAAGTGTGGTCGAAAGCAGTGAAAGACACCACTGGCCTGAAGGATTTTTACGAAAAGAATAAGAGTAATTATATGTGGCAAGACCGTTTGGATGCTACCATTTACACCTGCGCCAGCGCCGACATCGCCAAGGAAACCCACAAGCTGATGAAGAAGATCGACGATGTGGATACCCTTATGGCGCGTATCAATCAGACGTCACAACTGAATTTGCAGGTACGTTCAGCCAAGTTTGTTCGTGGTGATAATGAAATCATCGATCAGATCGAATGGAAGCCGGGAATGACCAGGGATATCGTAAAAGACAAGCAAGTTGTTTTTGTAGTGGCTCACAATATGCTTCCTTCGCAGCCTAAGTCGCTGGATGAAGCTAAAGGGTTGATTACGGCAGATTATCAGTCAGCCTTGGAAAAAGCGTGGATTACTGAATTGAAGGCGAAATACCCAATTGTCATCAATACACAAGTAGTGGATTCGGTCTCTCAGATCAAGTAATTTTTCACTCGGTATTCTCATAGTTAAGATGGCGTCGGGTAGTTCCTGGCGCCATCTGTATTTACAGCAGATTCTGATTATCTTCACAAGATGAAATCATATAAGCGGATATTGTCACTACTAGCCATCGTTGCTGCGATCGGTGTATTTGACAGTTGCAGCTATTTCAAAAAAGAAAATCAAGAAGGCGAGAATGCGGTGGCTCGTGCTTACGGATTCTATTTATATCCGGAGGACCTGGAAGGCGTTGTTCCGCATAATGCTTCGCGGCAGGATAGCATATCCATTACCAAGAATTTTATTGAAAACTGGATCCGAAAGAAAGCGGTGCTGGAGAAGGCGGAGGACAACCTGGATGATGATCAAAAAGACGTCGCCAAACAGTTGGAAGAGTACCGTAATTCACTGGTGACTTACGCTTACGAAGCGGAATTGATTCGTCAAAAACTCGATACCAATGTCACGGAGGCCGCGGTGGAGGAGTACTACGAGAAAAACAAAAGCAATTTTGAGCTAAAGGATAATATCATTAAAGTGGTTTATCTCCGCCTCAACCGAAATTCACCCAAGCTGGATCGGGTGAGAATGTGGTACCGCAGCGAGAATGCACGCGACCGGAAGTTACTGGCTGATTATTGCCGTCAGTATGCGGTTAATTATTACTTGGATGATGAAACCTGGTTGCTGTTTGACGACCTGCTGAAGGAAATACCGATCAAGACCTATGATAAAGAGCAGTTTCTGCAAAATAACCGGGTGCTGGAGCTGGTCGATGGTGATGCACTTTACCTCGTCAATATCAAGGGTTTCCGTATTAAAAATTCACTTTCGCCGCTCAGTTTTGAGAAGAACAATATCCGCGCCATGATCATCAATCAACGTAAGTTGCAGTTGATCGAGGAAATGGAGCGCCAGGCCTATGAAGATGCCCGCAAGAGCGGTGAAGCAGAAGTATTTTAATCGTATTTTTGAGTCCACTATGACCAACTTCCTCCGTTTGCGTTTTGTAGCTGCATTACTGCTGACATTTTGTTCTGTCGCAGAAATTCGCGCGCAGGAACTTATCGATCAGATCATGGCTACTGTCGGTAGCCAGATTGTTTTAAAATCCGAAATTGAAAAGCAGTACGTTCAAATGCTTGCGCAAGGCGGTGATGCTCCTGAAACGCGCTGTATGATTTTTGATCAGCTGGTCTTACAGAAGTTGTTGCTCAATCAGGCCATCCTCGATTCCGTCGAAGTATCCGATGCGCAAGTAGAGGGGGAGTTAGATCGTCGTATGCGTTTTTATATTCGTCAAATCGGCTCGGAGGAAGAGTTGGAAGCCTATTTCAAAACTTCTATTCGTCAGCTTAAAGACGAACTTCGTGATGTGATCAAAGATCAGCTGACTGTTCAAACTATGCAGTCGCGCATCACAAAAGATGTAGCGGTGACGCCCAACGAGGTAAGAGCTTATTTTGAGAGTATTCCGAGCGATAGTTTGCCGTACATCGATGCTGAACTGGAAATTGCGCAAATTCTTCGTAAGCCACCGGTAAGTGATGAAGAGAAACGCGCTGTCCGCGCGCGCCTGGAAGAATACCGGGCTAAAATTGCTGCCGGTGATGATTTTGCTGTTTATGCGGCCTTGTATTCGCAAGATCCCGGTTCAGCCAAAAAAGGTGGTGAGTTGGGACTTTTCGAGCGTGGTATGATGGTTCCAGAATTCGAAGCGGCTGCCTTCAACC
>CAINVI010000097.1 GCA_903854075.1 Candidatus Pollutiaquabacter sp.
GAACTGTAAATCGATCAGTGCATTTTCTGTTTCTTCTTTGGAAAAGCCGCCGCAGATGATGTGCGGAACAGTATCCACTTTGTAGTGGTTGATGATCGCAGCGCAGATACCGACAGTCCCAGGACGTTTACGCATCGAAATCTTTTCGAGTAATCCGTTGGGATGCTTTTTGTAGATATATTCTTCGCGGTGATACGTGACGTCAACGAACGCAGGTTTGAAATCCATGATCGGATCCAGTATCTCATAAATGCTTTGGATGCCTTTCCCCTTCAGTGGCGGCAGTATCTCCACGGAAAAGAGGGTTTTCCCGTGGGCGTTTTTGAGGTGTTCGGTGACTTTCATACGTTCGCCCTAAAGGTCGTAAAAATTCATAGAAATAACCGTTTAAGCGGTCTAATTGTTTAATTTGGCTGTATGAAGCAGTCAATGCTTTTAGCATTGATTCGTTATGTTTTGTTGATCACCCTACTATGAAACTGGAGCATCGCAAACAGGATGTTGCCGCACTGCCACTGTTCATGCTGCGGCTGGGACGATACAGCCTTTTTGCTTTCGGACTTATCGTATTTTCTTTGGCCATTGGCGTTTTAGGATATCACTACATTGCCGAGTTGGATTGGTTGTCTTCCTTTCATATGGCGTCTATGATTCTTACCGGTATGGGGCCTGTAGCTGTGATGACCACGAAAGCGGCGGTAGTTTTCTCTTCCTGTTATGCACTCTATAGCGGCGTTGCCTTTTTAAGTATAACCGCTGTATTCTTTGCGCCGATCATTCATCGGTTATTACATATCCTTCACGTGGAGCGAGATAATAAGGATGACTGATGCAAATGGTCCTTATAGTGGCCAGTTTCCTGTCGTTTCCATTCACTGGAAATTCCGCGATTTTTCGTACCTTTGCAACCCGAAACGGACTCTAATTAATTGTTAATTAATTGATTAACAATAGTTTGGACGGAAATCGGCATTCCCCGCAACGTGAAAAACATCCGGAATTTCTGCATCATTGCCCACATCGACCACGGTAAGTCAACCCTGGCGGATCGTCTGTTGGAATACACTAAAACGATCTCCAAGAAAGACCTTCAGGCACAAGTGTTGGATGACATGGATCTTGAGCGTGAGCGTGGTATCACCATCAAGAGTCATGCGATTCAGATGGAATATATGTACAATGGGGAGAAGTATATTCTCAACCTTATCGACACGCCGGGCCACGTCGATTTCTCGTACGAAGTTTCCCGCGCTATCGCGGCTTGCGAAGGTGCGTTACTGATTGTAGATGCGGCACAAGGCATACAAGCGCAAACCATTTCCAATCTTTACCTGGCACTCGACAACAACCTCACCATCGTTCCGGTAATGAATAAGATCGATCTGCCCAGTGCAGACCCGGAAGTAGTGAAAGATCAGATCACCGATCTTGTGATGTGTGAGCGCGATGAAATTATTCCTGCCAGTGCAAAAACAGGTTTAGGAATTGAAGAAATCCTGAAGGCTATTGTTGAGCGTATTCCTGCACCGAAAGGAGAGCCCGAAGCGCCGCTTAAAGCACTCATCTTTGATTCTGTTTTTAATTCTTTCCGTGGTATCATTGCCTATTTCCGTGTCATCGATGGCGAGATCCGTAAAAACGATAAAGTAAAATTCGTCAACACTGCTAAGGAATACATTGCTGATGAGATAGGCATTTTAAAGCTGGATAAACAACCGCGTGATGTCGTGAAGACCGGCGATGTAGGCTACATCATTTCCGGTATCAAACAAGCCTCAGAAGTAAAAGTAGGGGATACCATCACCAATCGTGATCGTCCGTGCACCGAAGCCATCAAAGGTTTCGAAGATGTGAAGCCAATGGTATTCGCCGGTATCTATCCGGTAGATACCGATGAATACGAAGAGTTGCGTAACTCCATGGAGAAGCTACAACTCAATGATGCGTCGCTGGTGTTTCAGCCGGAAGCCTCGGCAGCACTTGGCTTCGGATTCCGTTGTGGATTCCTGGGCATGTTGCACATGGAAATCATTCAGGAACGATTGGAGCGTGAGTTCAACATGACCGTAATTACTACGGTGCCAAACGTATCGTATACGGCTTACCTCACGAACGGCGAGGTGGAGGACATCCATAATCCTAGCGAGATGCCGGATCCGAATTACCTGGAACGCATTGAAGAGCCATACATCCGTGCACAGATCATTACCAAGTCTGAGTTCATCGGATCGATCATGACGTTGTGCATCGGTAAACGAGGTGTTATTGTCAATCAAAATTACCTGACCACCGACCGTGTCGAATTGCAATTTGACATGCCGCTGGCCGAGATTGTATTTGATTTCTACGATAAGTTGAAGTCTATTTCGAAAGGCTACGCTTCCTTCGATTATCATCCTATCGGTTACCAGCAATCCGATTTAGTAAAACTGGATATTCGTTTGAACAGTGAACCGGTAGATGCGCTTTCCGCACTCGTGCACCGCAGTCACTCGTATGAATTCGGAAAGAAAATGTGTGAGAAGTTGAAAGAACTGATCACTCGCCAGCAATTTGAAATCATCATTCAGGCATCCATTGGTGCGAAAATCATTGCACGTGAAACTGTCAAGGCTTTGCGTAAAGACGTAACCGCGAAATGTTACGGCGGTGATATTTCCCGTAAACGCAAACTTCTTGAAAAACAGAAGGAGGGTAAAAAGCGCATGCGACAAGTAGGAAACGTAGAGATCCCACAGCAGGCCTTTCTTGCTGTACTCAAACTGGATTGATAGCGTAAATTCCATTTCCCCCGTAGTTCCATTATCTAAGATTCCGAAATGCCGGTTGTAGTAGCTACTTCGACATTTTATTCTACACAGAAATTTTCTTCAGGCGGAGTAAATCAACAAGGTTCAATCTTCGTGTTTCCTATCAAATAACTTCTGCTTCCAATAACTTCTACCTTATCACATGATCAGATTATTTCTACTTCTGCTCGTAGTTCCGTTTATCGGTTTTGCCCAAACTACGTTTGAAAAGAATCTCGGCGACAGTTTGTATCAGGATGGCCGTTGTGCGCTACAAACTTCTGATGGCGGTTTTTTGGTGGCCGGCCGCGGAGTGGATGCTACCGGGCGTTATGACATCTTGTTGGTGAAGACCGATTCGTTGGGAAATTTAGTATGGACCAAGTCGTGGGGTGGACTAAGCAGTGATTTTGCAGCAACCATTAA
>CAINVI010000098.1 GCA_903854075.1 Candidatus Pollutiaquabacter sp.
AAATCAATGCGTGGCGATCGTAGGAAATGACAGCATCCATGACGGTATCATTCTCTTCAAGGATCAGATTGACACGCTGTGTTAAATCTGAGCGGGTTTTGTAGATTCTTTTGCCACTGTTGAAATAGATAAAACCGTCCGCAATGGAGAAAAGGGCGAAGTTGATACCTGCGAAGTCCGGTGAATAAAGACTCTGGATAATAGCATCTTTTTCAAAATCGAAAATCTTCAATTCTCCGTCGGTGGTTGTACTGATCATCAACCTTCCGTTGGAGTTGAAAGCCAGTTGGTGCACTGGCGATTCGTGGGCTTTTATTTTTCGGGAAAGCTGTCCGGTATAGGCGTCTCTGAAATAGAGTTTTCCATTTATATCTCCGTGCACGATAATAGGACGTGTTGGATGAAGTGCCATACAAGCAACAGCGCCGTCGTTGTCAGTCATGGTTGACTGCAATTTGTACGACTGTCCGTTGGATTCAGCGTATACCAGCAGAAGTAGTACAAAAACTGCTTGAATGGTTCTTTTGATAATCAATGGAAATTAGGCCTTTGTATTCTTTCCAAAGATATTTTCTACGTCCATTCAAAAAGGAGATATTTCTAAGAGTTATTTGCTTTTACTTGTTGAAATCAACCGCCATTTGGGGCGCCTTTGAAAAGGGCGTACCCACCGGCAGCCAAGAGAAATCCTCCTGCGTTACTGGCCACTACGTATAGAGCAGCCCACAAATGATGTCCGGTTCGTAGTAGTTGCACCGTTTCATTGGAAAAAGAGGAAAACGTGGTAAAACCGCCTAGAAGTCCGGTGAAAAGCAAAAGCCGCGTATTTTCCGATAAGGAATGTGTGTTGTTCAGTCCGGCCAGGGCGCCGATGATCAGACAGCCGATCAGGTTGACGGTCAGTGTTCCGGTCGGAAATTGGCTGCTCATTAGCTTGTTCGTATAGCCTGATATCCAAAACCGGAGCAAGGTGCCTACGCCGCCTCCAATAAAAAGGTAAACTATCTTTAGCATGGTCAATAATATTAAAAAAGCCCGTGGTGAAACGGGCTTTTTATATTTAACGGTTAGCGAATTTATAACCGAAACCGACGCCGAGTACTTGTCGGTATTGAGTCTTTTTCAGTACGTCGTCGTCGCAAACCACTTGGAAAACAAGGGACGCGGTAATGACTTTGTTGACTTTCATGAGAAGGCCGGTTTCCCAGTTGACATCTACATTTTTACGATTGGGCTTGTTGGCATCCGAGTAGTTGTTGAAGAGCTCGAGGCGCGAAGCAAGTGTTACGTTAGTCATGATCTCTTTCCGGAAACGTGCGTTGACGTACGCACCAAACTCAGAGCGGACATTTTTTCCCGGGGTAACACCAAAGCCACCGGCATCGGAAATGGCTTTGTCCATAACTAACGTGAGCTTGGAAGTTACCGGAGAAATTAACACTTCAAAATAGTCGGTAGGTCTCCATGTGAAACCGAAGGAGGACGTTACATAAGCCGGTGCAAGGAAATGGGAGATGGGATTATTGGGATCCTTGGCGTAATCGTATCCGTTGGCGAATTGGCTCTTGAAATTGAACAAGGCGCTGTAATACCATTTTTCTTTTTTCTTGAAGCGGTAACCTAATTTCGAGGTGAAGTCAATCTGATCATCTGTTTTTCGCAAGCCATTGGTACTGGTCTGCTGTAAAGCATACGAGGAGATCAAGGCATTGTCCCAGCGCAAACGGCCTTTGTCATAGTTGGCGAAACCGCTGAATCCACCGGAAATAGAATAGGAACTTTCACCGCCTGGTGCCCAGGAAGAAAGGCTTACCTGACTGAAGTTGATGTTAATGAAACCTCCTGTTCTCCAGAGGGAATCTGTCTTTTCGGAGGTCAGCGTATCGCCGGAAAATTTAGCAATAGCGCCGACATTCGATACTTGGGCGAATGTATTTACGCAAAGCAGTATTGAAAAAGAAAAAGCGAGGGTAAGCAGTTTTTTCATAGTAATAATGGTGGGTATATACCGATAATTAGTTGTTTAAAATATACTTACTTAACTAGTGAAGGATAGGCTATTTCACAATAAGTGAAAAAAAACTGTACTTCCGGGGCGACGCTAGATGCGGGTGTTGTGAAATTACTTTTTCAGCAGGTCACGAATTTCGGTGAGGAGCTTTTCTTCGTTCGACGGAGCAGGTGGAGCAGCAGGAGCTGCTTCTTCCTTGGTGCGCATCCGGTTGAACCCTTTTACTACCATAAATACGGCGAAGGCCACGATGACGAACTGAACACATGTTTCGATGAACATCCCGTAATTGATAGTTACCTGCGGAGAATTAGCATGGAGATCGCCAAGATTAAATTTCAGGTCGGCGAACGAAACGCCACCAATAAGATAACCGATAGGCGGCATCAGCATGTCATTTACCAGTGAATTGACAATCTTGGTGAATGCGCTGCCGATCACGATACCGACAGCCAAATCAACGACATTTCCGCGGTTGATGAAATTCTTGAATTCCTGAATAAGGCTCATTGTAGAGTTTTGTTGGTTGGTGCGGCAATATTAAAAAATAGCGGCTTAATTCACGATAAAACT
>CAINVI010000099.1 GCA_903854075.1 Candidatus Pollutiaquabacter sp.
CGCCTGCGTGGCCGGATCGGTTTTCAGGAGTTCAAACTTCATGGTAACGTGTCGTATTATAAGTTTGTCTTATTCAACGACTTTAACTAACAAATTCACGTTAATATTTCGCCAAAGATAGGGCAAATGAAGCAGGTGTGACATCTACATTTGCAGAACGTCGAATTTAATTCTGAATAGGCGTTTATCTACCGTATGTTGAGCTACGAATTGCCGGGGCAGTGGATTTGGATTTGTTTCTTAGTTGCAGCAACACTGCAGGCGCTCTTCTATCTGGTTGTTTTTCGCCGTTTTGCTTTCCGTAAAGCGGATGCCGCTGCAGCTTCTGTGCAGCCGGTTTCTGTGATCATCTGCGCTCGCAACGAGGTCCGGAACCTGGAAGCTTACTTGCCACTTTGGTTGGATCAGGACCATCCCGATTATGAAGTAATTCTGGTTAACGATTGCTCCTGGGATGATACCGAAGAATTTCTGAAGACATTTGCCGTTGGACAGTCACGCCTGAAAGTGGTTACAATCAAGGAGCAAGAACGCTATAGCCACGGCAAGAAATTTGCCCTCACGCTAGGTATCAAAGCGGCGAAGAATGATTGGCTCTTATTCACCGATGCAGATTGCCGGCCGGCTTCTCGCCAGTGGATCTCTTCGATGCAATCCCGTTTTCAACCAGCGAACGAGATCGTATTAGGATATGGCGCTTATGAAAAACAACCCGGGTTAATCAACCGGTTGATACGCTTGGATGCTGCCATGATCGCTATGCAGTATTTTTCGTTTGCACTTGCCGGCAATTCCTATATGGGCGTCGGTCGAAATTTAGCTTACCGGAAAACCTTGTTCTTCCGTAATAAAGGGTTCGCCAAGCACAATCATTTATTATCCGGCGACGATGATCTGTTGGTCAACGAAACGGCTACTGCCACCAACGTGGCTATTCAAGTTGCTCCGGAATCATTTACCTATTCATTACCCAAAACAACATTCTCCGCCTGGTTTCGGCAAAAGAGTCGCCACATGACCACGTCCGGTTTGTACAAGTTCAACCACCGTCTATTGCTTGGAACACTGGCGGCTTCGAGCTGGCTGTTTTATGCCACTTTAATTACGCTGCTCGTCCTTTCGTTCCACCTAAAAGAGGTGCTCGCTGTCTTTGGTGTGCTATTGGCGCTCAAAATGACGGTTTTCGGTCGCACGGCGGTTCGATTAAAAGAAAAAGATCTCATTGTATTATTTCCGATATTTGAGGTGATGCTGGTAATCCTTCAGCCCATCTTTTTCATTGGTCAATTCTTCTCAAAAAAACGCACATGGAGGTAAATCCTAATTTGTCCGAAAAAGCCCAGATCGATTTCAAGCTGGTTCAGGAAGCAGTGAAAGGCGATCAAAAGGCGTATGCCGAGTTGCTCTCGCGCTACAAGGATTCCATCTACTTCATGCTGCTGAAGATGGTCAACAACCGCGATGACGCCGAAGATCTGACCATTGAAGCGTTTGGTAAGGCCTTTAAGAACCTGCACCAGTATACACCCGACTTCGCGTTCAGTACCTGGCTCTTCAAGATCGCTACCAACAATTGTATCGACTTCATTCGTCGTAAGCGTAAGTTCACGTTTTCTATCGATAAGAATATGGAAAGTGACAGCGGACAAGAAATGCAATTCGAGATCAAATCACCTATGCTGGATCCGGAAGAAGGCATGATCAAGAAGCAGAAAGCCGCCTTGATGCGTGACGTTGTCGAAAAGTTGAAACCTCGCTACAAGCGACTTGTCGAGTTGCGCTACTTCCACGAACGTTCCTACGAAGAGATTGCAGAAGAACTGCAGCTTCCGCTGGGTACCGTGAAAGCGCAGCTTTTCCGCGCCCGCGAATTCCTGTATCAGATTCTGAAGAACAAGGAAGAGCAGATTTAATTATCAGGCTTCCTTTTCCGACGACTCATGTCTACCATTTCCTCCGCGTTACTGTACCGCTATTTCCCGGATCTATCAGCGCAGCAGATAGAGCAATTCGATTCGCTTGGACCGCTCTATGAAGAGTGGAATGCCAAAATAAATGTTATTTCCAGAAAGGATATGGAGAACTTTTATCTCCATCATGTGCTGCATTCGCTCGGTATAGCCAAAGTAATTTCGTTTCAACCACAAACACAGATTCTTGATGTTGGAACGGGTGGTGGTTTTCCGGGTATTCCATTGGCTATCTTGTTTCCGCAAGCCAAATTTCATCTGGTAGATTCTATTGGCAAGAAGATTAAAGTCGTGGAAGCTGTAGCGGATCAATTGGGCTTGACGAACCTGACCTGTGCTCAGGCCCGCGCCGAATCACTGGCCCCGCGCAGTGTTGATTTTGTAGTCAGTCGTGCTGTCACCGCCTTCCCGGAATTTTATCAATGGACCCATAAATTGATTCGCCCGAACGGAACAAATTCCCTTAAAAACGGAATGCTCTACCTGAAAGGCGGAGATCTGGAGGAGGAGCTGCAGCCATTTAAACGTAAAATCATCGTTTTTGACCTGAATTCCTATTTTAGCGAGGAGTTTTTCGAAACGAAAAAGGTGGTCTACTTGCCGGCCTGACTATTTTTATTTCAATTTTCGAAATAATTTGGTGCTTCCAAAACAATCATTACCTTTGCAATCCTGATTTTTAGGACAAAAAACGAGATTTAATCATGAAACGGACCTTCCAGCCCTCGAATCGCCGCAGAAAGAACAAACATGGCTTCC
>CAINVI010000100.1 GCA_903854075.1 Candidatus Pollutiaquabacter sp.
ACAGCAATTGTTAGCATGCAGGTGCATGACGGTGTGATTTCTTGTTAACAGGCTGAGTGTGTCGCGGATTTGCCGCCTTAGCTCACCATTGCCAAGGCTGTTTAAACCGTGAAGTTCACAGACAATGACACGAAAGTGTTTGAGTGTATGTTCGGACGTTGTTGGAATGCATTCCCACTCAGCGCCTTCGGTATCGAATTTCAAAATCCCACGATCTGAATTGTAAATTTTATGGTGTTGCACCATGGTGCTTAGGCTACGGCCACCAATTGAGTCATGAGGTGCCCATGCGATTTTATGAAAAATAAATGAATCTGCCTCATCGGAAGGAGGCGAATCAATCGTCGGGTCGTATTGATAAACAGGAATTCCCTTTTTTTGAAAATGCAGGTCAAACGAGACTTCATTTCCCACGCCAAGAGAAAGTAGGCTGTCAATTCCATCCAAGTCATCTGGTAGAACATAACCTCCATCACCCAAAGATCCGATTCGAACCTTTCTGAAGTTGGATTTTTTCGGGCGCATCATCTTAATGATGGAAAGAACTTCTGATTGATTTGTCATTATATTTCCTGAAAATATTACTATTTGTCAAAAGTCAGCGTGAAAACGCTGTTCGGCATTGGTTTAGACTTGCTAATATGATGACCATGGAATATTTCTAAGTTCCCATTGTATGCAACAGCGCCATGCATCCGTAATATAGACTGTAGAGGGATACTATCGTTAAAAGATAGCAGTAATGTGGAGTTTGATGAGAGTAATGAAGAGAATTTCAATAGTGCATTTTCACTGGTATATTTTGGTAGTCCGTAGACTATAACCAGGTTGAATCCATCGTTCTGATCTGAGTTCCGAAAAGGTGACAAATCAAATAAGTCTGAAGCGTTAGCAGATGCAATTTCTATTTTCGCCGTAGTTGAGTATTTAAAATAGTTTCGAAGTGCAGCTTCGGCAGTTATCAATTCTGAAAGATCCACACTGCATGTCTCATCAGATGTGATCCCTACAACCAAAACTGACGAATTTTGGTTTTGCAATGAATCAAGTAGGCCGCCTAATATGTTAGATAATCCGCGTCGTGGAGGGGCGATGTGTCCCAAACTTGATCGCTGACGTTCGCATACATATCCAAACCAGTCGCCGACTCGTTCGAAACTCGCATCATTAATTGCCGACTCGAGAAAATGTTTCTTAGGATTTGCGACGGCATCCTTAATATTTCTATGAGTCCAAACATATCGATCGACGTCGAAGCTTCCAAGAATTCGTCGTCCGCCAGCTATCACGGGCCAAAGGAAAAGATCATTGCTTACTTTGTCCCCATCGAAGTGATCGATAGTTAAACCCGCCTCTTGTGCGCAAAGGTCTAGACTTAACTGGTCTCGTTTAGAGAACAAAAGAATCTGATGCCACCATATTGAGCCAAAAGCTCTTACACGCTCGTCATTGTGTCGTCGTAGTAATGCGGTGCCTGCTGTAAGTGAATTTACATTAGTTAAAGATTTTCCTTGCGAGAAATAGAAGTTCACCTGTTGAGCCACTACATCGCTGCTATCAAGCCCTGATTTTGCGACGATGTCAGCCTCATCGGAAGGGCTGTTTCTCCAAGGGTGCCGAAAGCCTCGCATCGTTGCATTTTCGATGTCAGCGTGCGTTGGTAATCGTTTTAATACTACTGTGTTATCAATGTAAAGACTATACTCGTAATCAGGGAAAAATTCATCGGGTTTGGCCTTTGGCATTCGTGATGCCTTTTCCGAGGGAATCAGCGGTTGGTTGAAGTATCTGAAATTCCATATGTTAGACACTCGATTTATATCATCGGTAATACATATAAAATCGATTGATAAATCTGTGCTGAGATCGCACTCTGGAAGCTGCAACGGATTGTTCAGTGTTTCTTTTTCTCCTATTAACACTGTGTATACAACTAGACGAATTATTGGGGACATTTTATTTTTAATTAAATTAAATAACTATCTTCTGCATTATCACAATAATCTCAACAACATAGCCGCCATACTTTCTGGCATATTTGGCAAGAGGTATGTGCCCATTCGGATCCAGATTCAATATCTTGAAATCTGCATTTATTCCGTAATAGGATGAGTTTCGGAAACGTTGTCGCTCAATCACTGGGTTCCCTGCACCATCAAATGGCGTGTAGTATTCAAAGTCCGAGGCGGTCCAATACGAGCAGTGCGTAGGATCGCAATGTCCACCATCACCCAAAGTGGCATGTGGAATTTGAAGCGTCGCAATGCCGCCCACCTTAAGAACGCGCCACAG
>CAINVI010000101.1 GCA_903854075.1 Candidatus Pollutiaquabacter sp.
AATAGAATACGCGTTGACATAGCAGTAGTTATGTAGTGAGAAGCCCGATACAAACCTATTACAGACTTCGTTTCCATTCCCTGATTTGCGTCAGCCAATGGTCTGTAAAATGTCAGTTGAACGCGCACGTATTTTGTTGTTTTCGATTTACGCTCAATATTATGTACTATTGCGGCCTAAAACAGCGGGATGAATATAGAGGTACAATTAGTGACGCGCAGTGGCAATAGCTGCGAACTTTGTGGAGCAACATCTCCGCTGGTCGTATATACTGTTCCTCCCGATCGCGGACCGGAAGCCGACAGTTGTTTGTATGTCTGTGAAAAGTGTCAGCTGCAGTTGACGCGCAAAGAGCCGATCGATGCAACACACTGGTCGTGTTTGCGCGATAGTATGTGGAGCGAAGTGCCCGCTGTTCAAATCGTGGCATGGCGCTTGTTGCACCGATTAAAAAGCGAATCGTGGGCCAATGATGCGCTGGATATGTTGTACCTCGATGATGAACGGATGGCGTGGGCAAAAGCGAGCGGCGAGCATGTCGCCGGCGAGGACAACGATCTTCACCGTGATTGCAACGGAGCTGTGTTGCAAACGGGCGATACGGTGACGCTTATCAAATCACTGGATGTAAAAGGCTCCCAGATCAATGCCAAAATCGGAACTGTAGTGAAGAATATCCGCTTGGTTTCAGATAATACTGAACAAATCGAAGGCAAAATCGAAGGTCAACAGATTGTTATCCTAACGAAATTTGTGCGGAAGGCGTAAACACCGTCGCTTTACGGATAGAAAACGTCTAAATCGTTATTCCGCCGGAGCGGTCGCGGGATTATAAAAAATTCTATCTACTGTGGTGTCTGCTGCCACTTCATAGGTCGCCGCAGGTAATGCCGTTGAATTATTTTTGGATTCCACCGCTTCCTTCAATTTCTGCTTGTCGGCATAATTATTATATAAAAAGTAAACGCAGGCGTAAATGCCAATCGTCATTACAACGAGCAGCCACTTGATGATTTTGAATTGATCGTTTTCCATAGTCCTTTCGTATACCCGGTTTAAACAACCAATACTTCTATCGAAGTTTTCGCAAGTGACTTAATACGTCAACAGATACGTCCAAGCATTAGAGAAGTTGGCAGTTACCGCTCCGCTTGAAGTCTTCGGTACATAAGCATCCAAACACGTCAGGTTGTGATTTGGAACCACCACTGATATCGCCGGTGTGGCGCTGGTAATTAAACGACGTGTTCCTCCATATGGCGACGAGGTATTATCAATACTGGTTGCCACACCGTTTAATCCCATCACCGTTAGTTGGGCCTGTACGTTGACATAACTGAACACCTCGTCACGTGTACTGTTGATGGAATAGAACTTTGAAATTGGTGTGACGCCGGCGGCCGTTACCCAGTCTGCGCTGCGGCCAAGTAATGTATTCCAATCGATGGAAGCAAATGCAATCGTCTTATCAACAGCCACGCGCTTTGCAATATAAAAAGCATGACCGCCACCTTGCGAATGACCCGCCAATACGCACTTGTTCCAATATACATCATTGCCGTTAATGAACTGCTGAAAGTTAAGCGTAGGATATTGCGTGGAGAGATGGGTCAACAATTTATTCAATCGTCCTTTGATACAATTATTGGCGTCAACAGTTACTCCCAGGGTCTGATTGGTGCCATCAAATATTTCCTGACGACATTTTCCAAATTGAGTATTGTCCGGATTAGACGCTGACCAGGAATACAATTCACTGCCATTCGGATACATGAGTCCGATGGCATGGTAGCCCAGCGCTGCTGCTCTTTTTACAATGAGCTTATAAAATTCCGGAGAACCACCGGTGCCCGGAAAGAAAACGAAGAGCTTGTTGCGTAACGTGGTACGGGTGTCTACACAGACGTAATGGTTATTATTATACAAAAATATCGATGAATTGGTGGCCGAAGGCCGAACCAGGTATTCATAAAAAGCACCCAAACGTTGTTGTGGTTGTTGAGTAGGCTCAATATCCGGCGTTATTTCTGTGCGTTCACAAGAGAAAAAAAGGGAGATGGCAAGAACAAGAATAAATAGTTTTTTCATAAAGCGCGTTAGTTAATACTTAAAGATACTGTCGAATACCGAGAACTGCAAACCACACTTTAAATCTAGCTAAACCACTTAAAAAGTGAATGTCGTTTTATTTATCTCGACTATCAATCTGCCTGCAAAGCTCACCGCTTCACCTTTGTCCAAACCGCCGTTCTTCCAATCAGGGAGATTCCAATATATCCGCGCACATTCAAGCGGCCATCTTCCAATGTCATCGTACAGCTGTAGGTCTTGCCATTCTTCGGATCGTAAATCGTTCCGTCCGTCCACTCGCCATCTTCGACAACATACACGAAATCTCTAAGGATCACAAGGCCCATCAACGGGACGGATTGTTTCGCTGCTTGCGGATTGTTCTTGTCGGTACGCGGCCGCCCGTTTTCCGTCGGCTCTTTCAACCAAACAATCTTTCCGGAATACGTAGCACCGACTTTATTGATCTGAACATGTGCGGTTCCTTCTTGATTTAACCATATCCCGACAATAGAATCACCGGCAGGCGGTACAATTCCTTGCAGCTGCAATAAGCCAGTGAGGAAAAAAAAGAGAACAAAGATTGTTTTACTTTTCATACGAGAAGTACAGTGAGAATTGTGTTGCACAGCCAACGGACGGTAACCGGTTTTTATACTGGTAATTGATTGATCAAATTTACAAAATAGAGCCTGGTACGGATCAACGTTTACTGATCTTATTCATCGAAATATTCCGCTGGAGCGCACATTTAAAACGGTCAATTTCAGGATTACGATTTTTCAAGTGCTTTTGACTGACTCCGCTGTTCACCCGTTTCCTCCATAAATTAAAACTTGTACGCTTCAGTTCGCGCCGCATTATCGCAATTACATCGGCTTCGGAAACTCCGAACTGCGTCTTGATGGCCTCAAACGGGGTGCGATCTTCCCACGCCATTTCAATGATCCGATCGATGTCTTTTTGTTCCATGGTGCAAGGGCGGCATTTTAATTGGGCTGTTCGAATACGTTCAACCCCTAATGTATTCTACAGAACGGCAGGCGCAGACCGTTCAGCACTACAAGCAGGTGTCGGCCGGACGCACCTACCTATCGTAGCGCAATACGTAATCAGCGGTTTATGCTAACTAGTATGTAACGCCGGCTTGTGCGTGTTGTTTACTGGTCCTAAAAATAATGTTCCCTGCAACGAAAAGTCATGGGATGGATCGACGCAATTACACCCTTTGGCCCCATGGACAGTATTCATCAACTGTAAATCGCAAAAAATAGGGGTTTTTCGGCATTGGGTGGCGTAATAAAAACCCTTGCCCTATCTTTGTTGTTCTATAAAGATGCATCGTCTCGCAAAATCGGCTATTAGTCTGTTTTTCTTGTTAGCACTCCTTTATCCGCTGACGGAAAAAACGTTGCATGAATTGTCTCATGCCAACGACGAGTTTTGTGATGATTTCTCACAAGTACACCTCCATCAAGAGGAACATCATTGTGAAGTTTGCGATTTCGTTCCGGAAAAATTTATGAACGGCGTTGCCGTCAATCTGGAAAACATGGTTTACAGTATTGACCGCCCGTTAATTGTCGGATGGCCAACACTATCGACGATTGCGTCACGCTTTCTTTTCGGACTCAAAGCCCCACCTATCGGCTGATTTTTTTTCCGCTTTATTTCTTTAATCAACCATTGTATTCAGTGACGCAAGTTGCTGTCGACCGTTTTAGTTCAACTGATGAAATTATCTCTCATCATTCTAGTAGTTCTGTCCTGTTTATTTGCAAACAGTGCATCGTACGCCCAGCCGTGCAACGGATCGCTTTCCGGTAGCGTGCTGGACGATCACGACCGTACGCGTCTGGAATATGCGGCGATCTATATCAAAGAGACCGGACAAAGTGCACTCTCTGACAGTGCCGGTCATTATCGGATCGAAGGATTGTGTGATGGTATATATACCGTTCGCGTCTCCCACCTTGGTTGTGATGACCTTCTTCAGTCCGTGCGTATCAAGGGGTCGACCAACATGGACTTTCATCCTGAACACCATACGGAAGACTTACAAACGGTTTATATCGCAGCCAGCCGTATCGCTGACCGAACTACACAAACCACGGTGTTGCTGGACAAGCAGGAACTGGAACGCAGCCGCGGACTTACGCTGGGCGAGTCGTTGCATGAAATTTCCGGAGTAACAACCCTCAATACGGGGAATTCCATCGCCAAGCCGGTAATACACGGCCTGCACAGTAATCGGATACTTGTATTGAATAATGGAATACGTCAAGAGAGCCAGCAATGGGGAAGTGAACACGCTCCGGAAATCGATCCTTTCATTGCGAGTCGTCTGGGCGTGGTGAAAGGCGCTGCCGGCGTACGTTACGGACCGGACGCTATCGCCGGCGTGGTGATTGCCGAGCCTGCTCCGCTGCCGGATTCGGCCGGCGTTGGTGGTGAAGTTAATATGGTCGGTGCCACCAATGGCAGAAGCGGCACAGTATCGGGAACCGTAGAAGGAAATCATGCGGTACTTCCTGCACTTTCCTGGCGATTGCAGGGTACTCTGAAAAAATCGGGGTACGTGCGCGCTCCGGATTATTACCTAAAAAACACCGGTTTTGTGGAGGCTGATTTTTCAGGAGCATTGGGCTGGGAAAAAGAACGCTATGGTGCGGAACTGTATTACTCACAATTCAACACAACACTGGGCATTTTCTCTGGAGCGCATATCGGCAACCTCACCGATTTGCAGATCGCTTTTGACAGTGAAACGCCGCTGGATACCTGCGGCTTCAGCTACGCGATTGATCGTCCGTACCAGCAGATCCGCCACGATTTGCTGAAAGCAAACGCGTGGGTGTCGACCGGAACTGCCGGAAAGCTGAGTGTAGTATTCGCCAGACAATACAACCTGAGAAACGAGTACGACAAGCATCTTCCACTGAACGATTCGCTGGCCGGTCTTAACCGTCCGCAATTGCTTTATGAAATCATATCCTACACTACCGATGTGATGTGGGAACATCGTGCTGTCGGCGGATTTACGGGAAGTATCGGTGTGAGCGGATTATGGCAAGCCAATGCAACGGAGGGCCGCTTGTTTATACCAAATTTTGAAAACGACCGTTACGGTGCGTTTCTGATTGAACGCTTCAAACAACCCACGTATGAATTAGAACTTGGAATACGCTATGATGCCCAGCACTTCAGTGCTTACCGCTGGATATATACCAACGGTGATTATCTGCTGACTAATCCGCAGCGCGACTTTTCCAATTTGTCAGGAACAGCAGGATTTATCTGGAAAGCAGACAGCAGCCTTACGCTGAGTTTCAATGCAGGAACGGCCTGGCGCGCACCATCTGTAGCAGAACTCTACTCTTCCGGGCTTCATCACGGTGCTGCCGCCGTTGAATTCGGTGATCCGAATTTACGGACCGAAAAAGCATTCAACACTATACTGAATGTGCAGTATCGAAAAGGATCCAACTTCCAGGCAGAAGCCACATTCTATTGCAATCCGATCCGTGATTTCATCTACTTGCGTCCGGAGCTTCCACCAACGTTGACTATTCGCGGTGCGTTTCCAACGTTCTATTACCGTCAAACGGATGCACTGTTGAGCGGCATCGACGTCAGCGCACAATACCGTCCGTGGCGAAAGATGAGCGTTACGGGACGAGGATCTTTACTGCGTGCACGCAATGTGCGTGACAACGAATGGTTAGTGATGATGCCCGCTGACCGTGTTGAGCTAGAGGTGGACTTCCTGCCTACAGCACGACCGCGCGTACGGGAGAACGTGGTAGGTATCGTGGCACAATATGTTGTCGAACAGACACGCGTTCCGGCCAACAGTGATTTCGTGGCACCGCCACCTGCCTATCTGCTCTTTCACCTGGAGGCGAGCACTACCCTGCAATGGAACCGGCAGCAGTTGGTAGTCGGACTGAGTGTTCGGAATTTATTGAACAGCTCGTACCGTGATTACCTCGACCGGTTCCGTTATTATACCGACGCCATGGGACGAAATATTGTCTTGCGGCTACGCATGCCGCTTGCGTTTACGAAGGCGGAAAAAAATTAAACGATAAATCGTGCTATGAAAAATAATGTCTTCTTATTGCTTAGTGTGATTGCTGTACTGGTGATCTCGTCGTGTAAAAAAGATGTCGATAATCCGAGTCATCCCAGCAATGAGGGCGAAGTGATCACCACGTTGCGCCTCACCTTTGTTGATTCAGCGAATACGTCGGATGTTCGTGTCGCCGAATTTCGTGATCCGGATGGTCCGGGTGGTATTGCCTACGATCGTTTCGATACCATCCGACTGGCAAGAAACAGTACGTATTATACCCAAGTATTGCTCCTGAACGAAACCGTCACACCGGCAGATACCATTTCAAACGAAGTACTACAAGAGAGCGACGAACACTTGCTGTGTTACACGCCAGTAGGAATCAGCGCCACGGTGGTCGTCACCGATATCGACAGTAACAACCTTCCGATTGGACTTCGTTCGAGCTGGTACACGACCGGAGCGGGAAACGGTACGATGTTAGTTGTACTCAAGCATCAGCCCGGGACGAAGAACGGCAACTGTTCAACGGGAGAAACCGATGTAGAAGTAGGTTTTCCGGTAGCGGTGAATTAACTACAATGACATAAAAGAAATCCCTCCAAAAATTCGAACTGAATTTGGAGGGATTATTTTTTCATTGCTTTACTGTTATATCCCGTAAAATTTACGGGCATTGCTAACCATAATATCAAACTCCTCATTGTTGGGGGTTTCAGGTGTTGCGCCTTCAATAAATGTTCCTCCAACAACTCCGACATCGTTGGCAGCACTGCCGGGAAGTTGTTTAGGAAAAATATAAAACGAGCGCTTGACTTCCTGATTGGATGTTGTTTTCGCTTTTGAAAAATAAACCAGTATCATCGATTGAAGATCAGCAGGAAGCTGATCGCGAAGCATGATCAAGTGTCCTTGAACAGGAACGACCTCCTTATCAGCATTCAATGCTCCGGCGCCCAGTCCGGAACAATCAAAAATCAGCAAAGAAGAAACAGAAGCATAGTTGTCTACCTTACCTTGTTCAAAGGTGACTTTATCCTGAAGATGATTTTTCAATGACTCCATCATAACGGCGGTGTCCATAAATATTCCATCGTCGTAGGAAACCATATTTCGCTGGGTACCATTTCCAAAATCGAGGACTACATCTTTTGCTGGTTGCATGACTTTACCAACATAAGGTTCCAGACCGGATTCACTGCGGTTTTCAAAATAAGCAGGCATGACTTTGGCGCCGGCCGGAAAATGAGGATGTTTTCCTTGAGCCACTTCTGCATAGAAACGATACGCATCGATACCGATACGGTCAATCAACGGTTGCAGCTCCGGGTTGTTGTCCATGGATACCGGCGCTAAAAGTCCACCGGCATTGTGTGATGTCAAATTATCAAATGAAACGGCCTTCACCGTCACAGATGTATATCCACGCTGAAGAAGTTCATAGGCCGTGAAGAGTCCCATAACACCGGCACCAATTACAACTACAGGAGCATCTTTTTTAATGGCCTTTCCCTTTTCGGAATCCATCGCCAGTTGAACTACATACTTGGCAGAGCCCGGTGCTAGTGTCCAACCGCTGCCACCGTGTCCGTAGTTATGTACGATCAGTTGGTCGGCAATAGTTTCTAGGCTCATGTTAGGAGTACCACGACGCATTGGCCGGTAACAATGAATGCGCTCTCCAAGATAAGCAGTATCTAATCGTGGAGGAGTTATCCTACGTACTTCGGGCTCACCAGCCAATCCGTTTTGCTTATTAAAATTGCATCCAACCAAAGCAATAGCGCCGGTGGTCAGCGCAAGTGACGAAATAAAGTCGCGGCGATTGAGGGGGGAGGTAAAATAGTTGGTGTGTTTCTTTTTCACTATTTTGTTTTTAATCCAAGGCAAAATACATTAAGAATTGTAATAATTAAATCCCAGATACGAGGTAGTTGATAAATTGTCAAGATTGTTAAATCATTTAACAAATTGATGGACAACCCGCAACCGAAATCAGGTAATTATACAAGCAAGCCACGCATTAATTCGTGGCTTGACTATGCGAGTGGCTTGCTTACGGAGTTGTTTTTACTACCGTAGCGTGATGCTTCTGGTTTGGCTTCCTACCGTCACCGTGGCCTGATCATCGCAAGCGCCGGCACCAAAATCAATAGTACGCGTCAGTCCATTGGTAGGCGTGATGGCAATCGTTCCCGATCTGATCCAGAAACAAGAATTATCGCGCAACAGATTGGTGATGGTCATGGAAAAAGAATTACCGTTACTGTTGTTGCCGGACGCCGTTCCGTTGATCCGATATACATCGTTAGACCATAAAAAATCGCCAAAGCCCTGCGTCATCTCTCGATTCCGTGTACTGTTCCAGGCGCGCCAAAATCCATCAGAACGTGTCATTTTCATATTGGTCGCTACCACGGTCCAATTCATATTACCCGATCCATTTAATCCATTATTCGTAATGGTGCGCACACCTTCAATACGGCGTCCATCGACATAAAAATTACTGAATGACATCGTATGTAAGGAGCCGGATACGAAATAACCTCCCGTATAACTGATCGTGATACTACCCGAACGTGTTCGACCATCCGATCCTGTACATCCGTTACCAAAATCAATCGTGATGATATTGTTCAGCGTGTCGTGATTGATAACTGCACAGCCGCTAAGATTGAATTGATTCGAAGCGGACGCTAGCCGCTGATTGACCGTTCCATCTTGTACAACTTGACCGAGCATATTATCCACATCGTTGGAAACCGATTCGAAAATGCCGGTGTCGTATCCAAGTGTGTCGTCCATATCATTATCACGGTCCTTACGGCATCCGTTTACAATAAACATGACAGCTATCAGGAGGATAGCAGGTGCAATAGAAGTGATTTTGCGTTTCATAAGACTAACATTTAAAATTACGCTGTTTGACGTGGCCGGTAATCTTTGGTTTAATAACCCTTTTCAAAAAATGTTAAAGTCGTAATGGTTGCTTGGGGTTCGTCTAACCGTTTTCATTCGAAGAAGTAACGACTATTTTTTCAACTAACTTTTACATTGATTTAAAAACGTCGAAAATTGTGTCCTGCTCTCAGGCATCTTCTTTAGCACAAACGATATTTATATTCAACACTATTTCATTCAGAATAAACCAGTCTTTTTCCGAACCACGCTTACCCGCTGCGCCGTATTCGATACCATACAACGTACGGTCGACAGTGACCACAGCAGAAATTCGACGTCCGCTTTCTGTATCCTCGGACTTCGCGGTGAAGGTGATCGGATTTTCCTTGTCCTTTATTTTCATCGTGCCGGTCACTTCATAAGCACCTTCACCAAGGGCCTTTACATTAGTAATCACAAAACCGGCTGTGGGGTATTTATTCACTTCAAAAAAGTCCTCATTACCGATATGCTCAATGAAATAGCGATTATCGGCGGTGTCGGTGATATCCGTAACGGTTATGGATTTCATGTCCGCTTCGAACATTCCGCCAATGAGCTCACCTCCCTGAAATTTTACCTCCGCTTTGCTCAACTGTATTTTCCCCATGTGAACGTCACTAACACTTTTACCACTCCAGCCTACTTCGCTGTTATTTATATCCACAGCAGGAACAACGACCCGGTAGCGATTATAAAGAAACCAGCCGGCGGTGGCGGCTATTACAACTACAAACAGCAAAAGTATTTTGTTACGTCTCATGATTTATAATTTATGACGGTGAAATTAATAAAAATACATTTTGCTCAAATCGGCAGGTAAAAACGTTTATATTGACGTTTATTGAATTTGAACGCCTTGCCTTCTGTTCTTGAAAAAATAAACTCCTTTCTACAATTGGTCTATCTTAAATACTTTTGGAGGCTTATTGTTTTGTGGATTATAAACGATGCCTCTTAGTGAATTTACCTTCGGGAGTGTCGCCAAGACAGTATTGGATACGCCATCAATAACAGAAAGATTCTGACTTCCTGCATTCGGTACATAATTTTAATTGCTGCTGCTATTGTAGCAATGCACAGTTGAAGTAGCGCCCACCGGCTTACTCAATATATTCTTTGACGAGCACAGTTTTTGAATCTAAAACGGGAAACAACTCGTTTCTTAATATCCGATATTGACATTGATGTAGTAGATAGTAAAGTGTCATTTTATTATTTCCACAAGAATGTGTTTATATTCAACTCCCTCATTCATACAATAATTGATACTTCACGACTTACTTGGCAGTCTATAAGCAAAATCGCCTTCCCTTACCAATACGTAAACGAAACATGAAAACCCTTCAAAATATTTTTGTCCATGTACTACTACTTTCAAGCATTATGGCTGCCACTGCCCAGACCGGCTGGAACAACGGCGGCGGCAATGCCGGAAGAAACGGTTACGCTGCTACCGCTGGGCCCTTGACAGATAGTGTGCTTTGGCAAGTGAACACACCTGGTTTTTTCGGCTCGCCCTTATTCATAGAGGGAGACAAACTGGTCACCATGCGGTTCCGGAGTCCGACAGACGCTCCTGTTGAGTGTTATAATTTGTTTAACGGTTCTTTACTATGGAGTGCCGATGTGACCGGCTCCACCGGACGTTCATTGCCGGTGGGTTTTCGTGACCAAAAAGTTTACGTGGTGCACTATACCGATAACATGAACGATTCTTTGTTTGCACTTGATGCAAACACCGGTAACAGGCTTTGGGCGGCCAATTTAACTGTCGCACCCTATATCACTTCAACAGCTGTTTTCGACTCGGCTGGTTATCTCTACATTGAGGGTAATCAAAAAATGTACAAAATTGATCCGCAGAACGGACAACAAATCTGGCAGACACCCTCTATCCCTATGGCCTCTGGTAGCGGAGAAATGGCCATCAACAACAGTACGGGCAGAGGATACACGTTAGAGAATATCGGTGGCGTTTCATATGTATGGACCATCAACCTTGCAACAGGTGCCAAGTTGTACAACCGTGCGGTTCCCGATCTGCAACCGGGTGGCAATGTTCCGCAGTCCGCGTTGATGGTAGGCGGCAATGGAATTATTTATGTTCAACTGACAGAAGACAATATAGCTGCGCTTTCGGACAACGGTACGCAGCTTTCCTTGTTATGGCAGACCAAAATACAAGGTAATTGTCCTTTTAGTCTTATGTGTACAGGTTCTGATGGTTCTGTATATGTGCCTTCCAATGGTAAAGTACTACGCTTGGATCCTTTGGCAGGTACGATACTGGATTCCTCCCAGAGCATCACGCAAGGTGGCTTTTATATCCTACGTGCATCAGCTACCGACAACGGATTGATTTATGTGACGACCGGAGAAGATTACGTGTATGCTTTTGATTTGAATTTGAATTTGGTTTGGTCTGACTATGTGCCCGTCACGAATACTAGTGGGGTTTGTATTGCTCCCAACGGACTGATCGCTGTTTCAGGTAGCCAGGTTGTCAAAGTATATACACCCAATCCATCCACAAGCACGGAGAGCGCGACAGCGGTATTGGCGTCCATCTCACCAAACCCTGCAACTTCTTTCGTTCGGTTGGATACAAAAAAAGACATGTCCGGCAAACAGGTGATTATCATCGATGCAACCGGAAGAAGTGTATTCCAACAAAAACTCTCCGGTTTCTCTTCCACCATCGATATCAGCGAACTGCCGGCCGGTATCTATTGGTTGGTAATCGAAGGTGCAACTACCGGCAGCAGACTCATCAAAAAATGATTGGTCATGATTTCGTGGTGAAACCGGACATGAAAACTTTGACTCGTTTGTAATTTAAACATCCTACAAACTTTCAACTTTAGTTCTAACAAGAATGGCCTGGAAGTGGAGTCCTGGCTACAAATTTTTAGACAGCTTCACCATTGGTGCGAAAGCCGCACCCTTCGGCAAGCTCAGGGTGCTGGAAGAAAGAGAACGTCTCATTGCGAGAAACAGAAGCAGTGCAAACTGAGCGGTATAACCGGCGCTTCGACAAGCTCAGCGCCCGAATCAAATAAGGAAAGCATGACGACAAAGCACCCTAAGCTTGTCGAAGGGTGCGATCTTAAAGTTTCAGAAACAGAAACAGCACCAGTGAACAGTAAGTGTCAGAAACAGTGCAAAGTGAACAGGCCTATTAAAACAAAAACAGCGTAAGCGTCCAGCTGTTCGCTGTTCACTTACACTGTTTCTTGCACTTAAACGCTCCCCTTCTTTACAGAAGTTGCAACAGATATTTCAACTTTTATTGATTTAAAATGAAAAAAGGGACAAGTTCGTGACCTGTCCCTCTTTAAAATTTCAAAATTGATTTTTTATTGGATGATGATTCTCTTCGTATCCACCACCGTACCGTTCGGATGAACGAACTGCACCACATACGTTCCGTTCACCCACGTTGGTGAATTGAGTTGGATGTTGGTGATTTGTGCGGTGACAGGACTGTTGTAGACCGTCTGACCCAACAGGTTGGTGATGCGGATAGAATAACCGTTCAATCCTGTGTAGTTAGTACCACAGTCAATCACGAGGTTATCGGATGCGGGATTGGGATACACTTTTACTTGATTGGCGTAAGTGACTGGATTGAAACCCGTGATATTAGCGTTGAAAATTAGTGTGTCACAACTGCCTGCAATGGTTTGTGTGCAGAGACCCGTGTTGTAGAGTTGAGCGACTTCAGAGGAATCAAGGGCGCGGTTCCAGATACCGATATCGTCGATTTGGCCATTAAAAAAATAAGTAGAATTATATCCCTTCCCGATATTGATTTCGCCACCGCAATTATCTATTACCGACGTATTAAATGTATCGCTAAGTTGAAGAACAGCATCAACGAAAATTTTGGATATGCTTCCATCATAGGTGCATACTAGATTATGCCAATTATTGTCTGATATAGATTGGTTTAACAAAAGCGTTTGCCACCCCGTACCTGGGTTGGAACAGTTTCCGCCATTTTTTATTGACCAATTAACCCCGCTATTGGTAGTGAGGTAATTTAAAACGCAAGCATATTGTTCATTTATTGCAGAAGCATTTGTTTTATAGATAATAGATCCTGGGCTATTAGAACTTGTTCGAAACCATGCTGAAAGAGATATATAATTATTATTTAAACCTACTGCATCTGAAATATTGACTGAACTAGAGTTTCCATCAAACTCATACGCACTATTTCCATTCCCAAACCGATCACTCGTCAACGTAGCCCCATTCACCGTTCCGTTATTTCCGTTTCCGCTTTCATCATCTGCATCACCGCAGAAGGGCCACCAACCGACGAGACCATTCGTCAAATTCAATGGCATAGACGCGCCTGGACAACTGATAATAGGAATGGATGTTGAAGCGTTATAAAGGTTGGTGATTTCTTGTTGGGTGAGGGCGCGGTTCCAGATACCAATATCATCTATTGCACCATCAAAATAATAGTTGTTGCCAGTAGTTAAATTAAAAGCAGCGCCAAGAATGAATTTACTGGTTGCGCTGACTGATAAAGAAGCTACTCCATTTAGGTTTTGGCTTATTCCATCAATCCATAATTTACAATTAGAAATATCGGGTACACCATTGTAAAACTCGGCTATAATATGTTTCCACTGCGATAGAAATCCTAGGGATGAGACACCAATAGTATTTGACTGATTTGTATTAAACCCGAATTGCCCCTGACTGAAATAAAGCGTATAGCTTGTATCCCATGAAAAAGGAATCTCAAGATTGCCTCCATTCCATTTGCACCAAAATGAAACAACATTTACACCTCCTGAAATACTATCAATATTGAGATTGTTAAATTCAATATAATCACCTAATCCACTGAACTGATAAGCATTAGTAACATTTCCCAATCTGTCTGTTGTCAGAACCGGGCCATTAACCAATCCATTATTACCATTCCCACTCTCATCGTTCGCATTTCCATTAAACGGCCACCAACCCACAAGACCGTTGGTTGGAACATAAGAAGGAACATTTTGTCCGAAGACGGAAAAGGTCATCAAGACCGAAGCAAGTAGTAATCTGATTTTCATGTAGTATATGATTAGAGGTTAAGAATGAACTAAGAGTTTTAACACCTCTAAAATAACTATTCCCGATACCAGCCGCAACGTGGTGTAGTGAGATGTTTTAACAGGTCAAAACTCGTATCCATAGAAAGTGGGATTCGTTAAATTTTCTGCCCCATGACAGCTAACGGACGTACCAAAAAGAAGATCCTAGGTTGCATCTTCTCCGAAAAACTCATTTTGGAAAAAGGAAGAGTTGCAACCACCCCATTCAGTGAAGGGGTACTCATACTATTCGAGA
>CAINVI010000102.1 GCA_903854075.1 Candidatus Pollutiaquabacter sp.
GGGATCGCCGCCGCTCAGGAACGCGAGTACGATTGCATTTTTCTTGATTACAATCTGCCGGGCGCCACCGGCCTGGAAGTACTCACCTCCATTCGTAATAATGACTGTTCAGCGCCCATCATCATTGTGACTACACACGGCAACATTGACAACGCCATTGAAGTCATGAAGAGCGGTGCGAACGATTACATTACCAAGAACCTACTTACACCGGAAGGTATAGCACAGAGCCTGCGACATATTCTTCGATTAAAGGATAAAGAGCGCGAACTAAAAGAAACGAAAACAAAACTAGAGACGGTTATCTCCAACTCTCCAATCGTTTTGTACGCGCTGGATCAGGACGGAAAATTCACGCTGTTTGATGGAAAAGGAAGCTCGCTGTTTGGCATACCGGCCAGTTCCATTGTAGGACAACACATTTCCTGTTTCAAGGAAACGATTCCTGTCGCTGAGGCATTATTCCAAAACGGAATGGCCGGAGAGAGTGGCAACGCCGTAACACCGATCGGCGAACATTTTTTTGAGATCCACTATGCACCGATTTTTGACGAGCAGCAAAAAGTGAAAGGCGTTATCGGTGTGGCTTCTGATGTCACTCAGCTGTCGAAAGCAAAAGAAATGGCGGAAGAAGCATCGCGTATGAAGCAGGAATTCATCGCGAACATGAGTCATGAGATTCGAACACCCATGAACGGCATCATCGGGCTAACCAATATCCTGATGGACACGCCGCTCAACAGCGAACAATACAGCTACTTGAGCTCCATTAAAAAGTGCTCGAATAGCTTACTGGTCATCATCAATGATATTCTCGACTTTTCAAAAGCGGAACTCGGTAAAATGCATTTCGAAAATGTACCGTTCCGGCTGGTCGATATTGCACAGCATACCAAAGAACTTTTTGAAACCCGTGCAGCTGAAAAATCGATTGCACTCCACCTGCAGCTCGATCCGTTATTACCGTCTGCAGTAAGCGGCGACCCTACCCGACTAACACAGATACTCAACAACCTGGTTGGCAATGCAGTGAAGTTCACGGAAGAAGGAAGTATTTCCATTAGTATGAAGACGCGCCGGTTAAGCAGTCATGATGCCACCATCGGATTCGAGATACGCGATACCGGTATCGGAATTCCTCAAGATTGCATCGATACGATTTTTGAAAGTTTCAAGCAGGCCTGCAGTGATACGACTCGTAAATATGGTGGTACCGGACTTGGACTGAGTATCGTAAAGCAATTGGTGGAACAGCAAGGCGGCCGGATTGCAGCGGATAGCGAACTTGGCAAAGGAAGCGTATTTTATTTTGAGCTTCCGCTTCAACTTGCCGATGATCGTCAGTTGCAGTTTGCCGAGGTTCGAATGACCGAGACTTTTGATCTCACCGGTATCCGGATACTGCTGGCCGAGGATAATCCCATCAACCAACTTATCGCAAAAAAATTACTGCTCGACATGGGTGCCGAAGTAACGATTGCCGAGAACGGAAAAATCGCCGTAGAAGAAGTACACCGTCAGCCGTTCGACCTGGTGCTCATGGATATTCAAATGCCGGAGATGAACGGGTACGAAGCGGTTCGTCAGCTTCGTTCAGACGAATCGGAATCCATCCGAAATCTTCCTGTACTGGCAATGACCGCCCATGCGACCGCTACAGAAAAGGATCGCTGCTTCGAATGCGGCATGAACGAGTACATCAGTAAACCCTTTGAACCCGATGCACTGATAAAGTTAATCCAAGCGCTAACCTGTAAGGAAAAGTCGACGTATACCGACTCCCTTGCCTATGCCAACGACATGAAAACTTCAGGTCAACCACTTGTTCCCAATACGGGAATCTTATTCTCCCATACTTCAAAGAATGGAAATTCCCATTTTTCTGGAGCCCGGACTGAAAAGCAAGCACCTGCTCCGCTACCGCGTATCGACCTTAGCTATCTCAAACAAATTGCCGACGGTAACGATGCCTTCATTGTGGAAATGATTGAAATGTTCCTTAACAAAACGCCGCAGGCGCTGGAGGAAATGAACACGTATTTCCAGGAACAGAACTGGCAGGAATTGCGACAAATAGCCCACCGTATAAAACCCTCATTCACTTATATCGGCTTACCCGACATCCAGAAAACACTGGCAGAAATCGAGCGGTTGACTATCGATCCTCCGCAGGAACCACAAACTGTTAACGCATTGCTGGTTAAAGTTGATCAGGTAAGCGGCAGTATCTTTTCGCAATTGCAACAAGAATTGCGGAGTTTACGCTAAAAAGCGTACCTTTCGTTGTACAACGATACAGTGTATGAAAGTACTGGTTTGTGAAGATGATGAGATGGTTCTCAAAATGGTTGAGTTCCGTCTGATAAAAGATGGTTACGAAATCCTGTTGGCGAACGACGGTAAAGAAGCTATCGAAAAAATAAAAACGCACGCTCCGAGTCTTATCATTACCGATATCATGATGCCCTACCTGACTGGACTAGAAATCGTCCATGAGGTGCGGTCTGTCATGAAACTTAAAACTCCAATTATCATCGTTTCCTCTATCGGCCTCGAAAAAACCGTTCTTGAAGCTTTTCAACTCGGCGCCGACGATTTCATCACGAAGCCCTTCAGCCCCAATGAACTTTCAGTTAGGGTGAAAAAGCTATTGATGGGCATCAATTAATCAACCGACGGTTGTTGTAAGATTTAGGCCTAAACAGGTCCCTATTTCCTCTCATTTTTACAATATTTACACTTTAATTTCTTTACCCTACTCGTATTGAGCACATCGTTCAAATACCTTCTTTTTTATTGCTGTCTGGCACTGGCATGCTCTTTGCCTGAAATCGGTTATGGCCAGGGAAAAGGCCGTGATACCACCGTGGTCATTACCGACAAATCAGACATCGATGCGCTCTTCAAACAAGCGCGTAATTTAGGTAGCTCCGACAATACCGAACAGGCCCGACGTATTTGCCAGAAGATTCTCGAGCGGAATCCCAACTACTACGAAGTACGCACGTACCTCGGACGAACTTATGCCTGGGATAAAATGTACGACAACGCCAGAACTGAATTGAGTCGTGTATTGATTGAAAAAGAAAATGATCTGGATGCCCTGTCCGCCTTAGTAGATGTGGAAATGTGGTCCGGAAATTATGACATAGCTGCCGACTACCTGAAAATCGGACTAGCCTCCCACCCCACCTCCGAAGAACTCCTGTTAAAGAAAGCGAAAGTCCAGCTACGACAGAACGACAAGGAAAGCACCGCACTTACTTTACGACGTGTACTCGATATCAATCCGGGCAACAAGGACGCCCTCAACATGATGATCGCCCTGGACATGGACCGGTTGAACAACCGTTTCCAGCTGCAGTACGAATCCGATTTTTTCGACCGTGATTATAAACCGCAACAACTTCTTTCCGCCGAAATCAGTCGCTCCTTCAAATTCGGCTCTATGACCATGCGCGGCAGTGCTGCGGACCGATTCGGATACCAGGGTATTCAGTACGAAGTAGAGAGCTACGTGCATTTTACGCGGTCAACCTATGCTGATTTGACCATAGGCACTTCCACCTCGCGCATTTTCCCCAAACAGAATTATGGCGCTGAAGTGTATCAAAAGTTGCCGGCCGGTTTCGAACTGTCCGGCGGACTCCGTTATCTGCAATTCACTCAATCGACCACAATTTTTACCGGTAGCTTATCCAACTACTATAAAAATTATTGGCTATCGCTACGCATGTTCGTCACACCAAGACAACAAGACACGCTAACCGATGCCTCGTTCATAAAGCGATCGTCGGAAACCTTTTTTCTGCGCGTCCGACGGTATCTTGGCGATGCAGACAATTATATCGGTATACGTACCGGTTACGGCGAGTCGCCGGACGACCGTCGTTTTATCAGCCAGACCATCATTCGACTGCAAACATGGCAAATCGGCCTTGAGTTGCAACGACGTGCCTTCGGCAGGTTCTTCATCAAAGGCGATATCAATTATGCACAGCAAGAATTACGCAAGGATCAGATATACCAGCGTATTTCATTGGGCTTACAATTAAAAACAAGTTTCTGAGATTATGCTCGTCACGAATTTCACCTACCGACTTATCGCTTGTATCGTCACAATCGTTTTGATCAGCGACACTGTTTCCGGACAGTCCTCTTCGGCACAAGGGGCTTCTAAAGCTTCACCGACTTCCGTGGCTCCTTCCAAGAAAAAGAAAGCCGACTATGGCAAATCATTCTTTGAAAAAGATTCTGTCCATACTGTCAAAATTAATTTCGTAGAATGCAACTACTGGGACTCGCTGATTATTTATAAAAAGCTGCAAGACTCATTGGAGAAACCATACTATATGCAAGCCGCCGTCTCGATAGATGGTAAAACACTTTATTCGTGTGGCCTACGTTTTAAAGGAGAATCATCCTATCAGTTTTATCCGGGTAAAAAGAAGCCGTTCCGAATAAAATTCGACCGTTATGTAAAAGGACAGGATTTTCAGGGACTCAAAGAGATCAACCTGAACAACAACTTCAAAGACCCTACGATGATCCGTGAAAAGATTTATCTGGACCTGATGAAGAAGAATAAATTGCCGGCACCACGTGCCACCTATGCCAAAGTTTACATTAATGACAAATACCTCGGCCTATACCTAGTCACAGAGAATATAGATGATATATTTCTCGAAACGCGGTTCAACGATGATAAAGGAAATTTATTTCAAGGGGAACCGCTGGCAGATTTGGTATACTATGGTAATGATCCAGCAAAATACTATCAGCGGTACATTTTGCGTAATAACCGTTCTAAGAACGATTGGACAGATCTCGTCAAGCTGATCAAAGTAATCAATGACACCACGCTCGGCGAAGCAGAATATGTCACCAAACTTGAAGCCACATTCGATATCGACAAGTGTATGAAGGCGTGGGCCATCAACAACTTGTTAGGCAATATTGATGCCTATAACATGTTTTACCCGCACAACTACTTCTTGTACCACGATAGTCTTGCAAATAAATGGCATTGGATTTCCCTGGACGGTAACTACTCCTTCGCTGCCTGGAATCCCATCATGAACCTTCCGCAGCTCACGCATATGAGTGTGCTGGTTCCCGATACCGTGCCATTCAAAGGCGCGCGCCCGTTGCTCGAACGAACTATTCTCTCCAACAAAACACTTCGCAGCCGCTATCTTAAAACCGTTCAGAACCTGCTCTACAACGATTTGCAGCAGGAACGTATTGATAAAACCATTGACAGCTTAAGTCTGCGCATTCGAACTGCTGTCTATGCCGACGTAAACAAAATGTATTCCAACACTGATTTCGACACGAATATCAGCACCACCATGGGAGATCCGCTGGATCCGGGCAATTTCATTCCCGGACTGAAGGCGTTCATCGCCGACCGCCGAAAATATGTGGAGCTGGAACTTTCCGACTTGCTCCTAAACGGCGAATAATCTACTTAAAAAGATTGCCTAAATTTGAGTTGTAGTACCCGACTACCGTACTGAAGTCAAGATAACCAAAATATCTCCATCACTTTGAACAAACTGCTCCAAATCAACTGGACAGACATACAGTACACCTCCGAGGAGATGGACCGGGCGATTTATGCGTTCCCGTTACACTTACGGGTACTTATTGCTATTACACTTTTCTTCCTTGCCACAGTACTCATTCTGTTATTCATCATTTTGGCCAGCAGAATCAGAAAAACCAAACGAGCAGAGCGCAAGGTGTTTTTACAGAAAAAATACCAGGACGTATTTTCAAAGATTTTATACGACGATCATCCGGATTTCAATGTCATCGATCCCAAAGATCTGAAACACAGTTTCGACCGAGACACACTCACTCAGGAAATCGTTCATCTCCACGAAAACTTCAGCGGTGAAATTGCCGCGCGCTTAGAAGAACTGTTCCGGGCTTCCGGGCTCTACCGCGACTCCATTACCAGACTAAACCACCGGCGGTGGGATAAAAAAGCAGCCGGTATGCGCGAAATTGCATTGATGAATTTACGCGAAGCCACCGATAAAGTAGCGCCTTACATCACTAGCAAAAACGAGATTCTACGTTACGAGGCCCGCGTAACCATCATGAAATTGAGCGTAAGTGATCCGTTATCCTTCCTCGACAAAGAAACAGAATGGCTGAGCGACTGGGATCAGGCGAACATATTCACCATGTTACGAAAGATGCCTGACAGTGCTATTCCAGACTTTAGCCGCTGGCTAACATCTAAGAATCCCTCTGTCGTTGCTTTTGCCATCAGTATGATTGGCACCTACCACCAACACCAAGCGGTGCCACAATTGATCAGCATGCTGGACCATACCGATGAGCGTCAGCGGTTACTCATCATTCGCGCCTTGCGACAGTGCGAAGCAACAGTGGCGGAGAAAAAACTGATTGAGCGGTACGAATCGGAAACATCAACGGTTCAGGACGAGATTCTCCACTCCTTCTCAACGCTTGGCGCAACTTCGGCTATCCAGTTCCTTGACCGACTGCTGGAACAACCCCAAGAAGATATTGCGCAAACCATCCTAATCATCCGGTCCTTATTATCCGCAGGTCCTGTCGGAATCTCAGCCGTCGATAAGCGACTGCAACACGGCGACGATCGACTTCAAATGGCTATTCATCACGCAAAAGACCAACGCTTATGATGGGATTGTTCTTTTATTACTTCACCAGGTTCGCCGATCATTTCATCTTGCTGTATAGCGGGCTGTTGTTCCTCACCTACTTCATACTTTCCAGTGTCTCTGCCAGGGAGATGATCAATTACCTTCGGAAGAACTCCTTTATTGATTACCGGGATATTCTCACCGCTCCCTCCGCGCCATCGATTTCTATCATTGCGCCGGCTTATAACGAGTCCAAAACCATCGTAGAGAATATACGCTCCTTGCTGAATATACACTACGTCAACTTCGAAGTGATTATCATCAACGACGGTAGCAAAGA
>CAINVI010000103.1 GCA_903854075.1 Candidatus Pollutiaquabacter sp.
AATGGTATCAGCATTGTAGCGACAGCACAAGGCTCTTCCGAATTGAATATTTCTACTGTGATTCACAAGGTAGATCTGGTAAAAGCATTGAATGCTATTCATCAGGGATTTTTCCTGAGTGGCACACACACGCTTTCGGTCTTTTTGGTGGGAACCGGTCTTATCGGAAAAACGTTGCTCGAGCAAATAGACAGTCATCGTGCTCACCTGAAAGAGTCGCGCTCCCTGGAGATCAATATTGTCGGTGTCGCCAACAGCAAGCGGATGTATTTTGATCCTGACGGTATCAGCATCCGTAAAGTGGCGGAACGACTGGAGCGCGATGGCGAGAAGATGGATCCGGCAGCTTTTACTCGGAAAATGATAGAGCTAAATCTTCCTCAATCCGTTTTCGTGGATTGTACATCGAGTGATGAAGTGGTAGGTCAATATGCGGCCATTCTTGATCATAGTATCTCCATAGTTACGCCAAATAAATTGGCCAACTCCGGAAGCTACAAGCAATACCGACAATTGCACGACATTGCAGAGCGGCGTAATGTTCGGTTTCTCTATGAAACAAACGTAGGTGCCGGTTTGCCGGTCATCAATACCCTCAATAGTCTGGTGCAGAGTGGTGATAAAATAATTTCTATCGAAGCTGTACTGTCAGGAACATTGTCGTTCATATTTAACACCTTCCGTAAGGGCATTTCTTTCGCTTCCATTGTGAAGGAGGCGCGTGAACTCGGGTACACGGAACCGGATCCTCGTATTGATTTAAGTGGAAAGGATGTAGCGCGAAAACTACTCATCCTATCTCGTGAGACCGGCGTTCCTCTGGAAATGAAAGACATAAAGATCGATCAATTGTTACCCGCCAAATGCCTCCGCGCAAAATCAGTCAATGATTTTATGAAGTCGTTGAAAGAGGCGGATCCGATTTTCGAAGAGATGTCAGCGAAAGCGGAACTTAAGGGCAAGAAATTGCGATTCATTGCACGTTTGGAAAACGGAAAGGCAACTGTGGTATTGAAGGAAGTGGATGAATCGCATCCATTCTATCATTTGTCAGGAAGTGATAACATCATTTCCTTCCGAACGGATCGTTACAACGAACGTCCGCTGGTGGTTAAAGGTCCGGGAGCGGGTGCAGCGGTTACTGCCGCAGGTGTTTTTGCGGATATTATCAGCATCGGAAATTATTTCGATCGCGCTTAACATCAAATGAAATTGGCAAAACGTAAATCAACTGTTCGTGTGTTTGCTCCGGCATCGTCGGCCAATCTCGGTTCCGGCTTTGATGTCTTTGGTCTTGCCATTGAAGGTCCGGGTGATTTTTTACGGCTGGATCGTACGGACAGTGGTGTAATCAGAATCCGCGCCATAAAGGGCGATCAGGGCAGGCTATCGCGTATCGTAGAGGAAAATACGGCCGGTGTTGCTTTGCTATCATTTTTAGATGCTATTGGTGAACGCTCCGGATTCGATATCTATCTGGAAAAGAGAATGCCACTCGGCAGTGGCCTTGGAAGCAGCGCCGCTAGTGCTGTCGCAGCTGTATTTGCAGCGAATGAATTGTTGGGA
>CAINVI010000104.1 GCA_903854075.1 Candidatus Pollutiaquabacter sp.
GGTAAAGATTTAAAACAAGCGTTGGAGTGGGTGAACAAAGCGACTGATCAAAATCCCAGTGCTTACTGGGTGTTCTTGCTGAAGGCGAAGATCGAGTTGAAGCAAAAAGATTACTCCGCTGCTGCGATTTCTGCACAGAAGGTCATCGATTTGGCGACAGCTGACAAGGATGACACCTATGTCGGTCACGGCCAAAAAATCCTGGACCAGACCAAATCGGGAAAATGATTGTTGAAAATTATTTTTTATGAAGGCGCTTGTAACAAAACAGGCGCCTTTTTTTTTTCATGAGTATTCGATTCCCATGTTAGGAAATTATAGTATTTCGATTTCGGATTTTTTAAAAAGAAGAATTTATTCGCTATGTTTATTGCTGTAAACTTTTCCGTGAAATCGTAGGGTTTAATCGCAAAAATGTCTGGTGAATCAGAGGACTTGTTTACATTCGTCTTTTAACTTTTAGTCGCGAACTCTAAACGCTTAACAGCTTGCTCAGGAAAAAATTCCGACTAATTTTTATTCTGGCGCTGCTGTGCTTTTCGCAACAGGCAGTGGCATCTCATTCGATGGGTTCCGATCTTACGTATGAGTGTCTTGGGAATAATCAGTATTTGATTCGGCTTTCTTTTTATCGCGATTGTTTAGGTGTGCCTGCAGGATCTTTCGCGTTTGTGGATGTCAACTCTTCCTGCTTTCCTGCCGGCTATATTATTCTCGATCCTATTCCCGGTACAGGACAGGAAATTACGCCAATCTGTTCTACGGAGGTCACTACCTGTTCCGGAGGAACATATACTGGAATTCAAGAGTACATCTATGAAGCCGTGGTTACCTTGCCTGGTCCATGTGCCGACTGGACGTTCAGTTACGACTTGTGTTGTCGAAACGCTGCTATCACCACGATAGTGGATCCTGATCTTCAGAATATTTTTGTGCAAGCGACATTGAATAATGTGGTTGCACCATGTAACAGTTCTCCGGTTTTTTCCAATCGTCCTGTTCCATTTGTTTGCGTAGGACAAGAGTTTTGTTTTAATCACGGTGCGTACGATGTAGATGGAGATTCGTTGGTGTATCAGCTAATTACTCCGTTTAATACCGGCGGAGCATCTACGGTCACCTACTTGCCGGGATATAATGCTCAGAATCCTTTGCTCTCCAATCCTCCTATGAATTTCAATGCTGCTACCGGTGATTTTTGCGTAACACCTACTCAGCTGGAAGTGACAGTAATGGCGGTATTGGTCAGTGAATATAGGAACGGTGTTCTAATTGGTTCTGTGGAACGTGATATTCAAATCACGGTAATCAACTGTTCCAATATCATACCGGAGTTGTCGGGAATTAACGGTACCGGAAATTTCTCAGCATCGGTTTGTGCCAACCAGCAGCTCTGTTTCAGTATCACTTCTTCTGATCAGGACGCAGTCCAAAATACGCAGATATTCTGGGGTCAGTCGATACCAGGGGCTACGTTTAGTGTCTCGCCCGGCAACCGTGAGAATGGAACGTTTTGCTGGACACCGCCATTATCGGCCATCAGTACGGTGCCGTATTGTTTTACCGTGACAGTGTTGGATGATAATTGTCCGTATGCGGGAACGCAAACCTATTCCTATTGTATAACAGTGCAGGGTGCGGAAGTTAACGCAGGAAGTGACGTCTTTCTTGGTTGTTCTTCTTCAGGTGCTACGACTACTACCTTGACGGCAACGGCAACGGGTGGTTCGGGTATTTATAATTACCAATGGAGCACAGGTGCTACGACACCATCTATTTCGGCTGGTCCTGGGACCTATGTAGTCACCGTAAATAATTCAGGCTGTGTTACACGTGATACGGTAGTCGTTTCAGCCGGTGGGACAACACCGGTGGCAGCCTTCACGGCCAGTACATCTTGTTCCGGAACTGCCGCCGTCTTCAATAACCAATCCACCATAGCTGGTGGCAACATATCCGGAGTTTCATGGTCATTCGGCGATGGGACAACATCTACTCAAAATAACCCGACTCACACTTATCCCGGTCCCGGAAATTATACGGTGACGTTAGTAGTAACGGCAGGAAGCTGTGCGGACACGCTTGTTCAGCAGGTTACCCTCGCTCCGGATCAACCGGTAGCTGCATTTACCGCAGCCAATGTTTGCTTGGGTGAATCCGTACAGTTTAATAATCAATCGACTTCGACCAGTAATATAGTTTCCTGGAATTGGGATTTAGGTAATGGTATGTCAAGCCTATCTGCCTCTCCGGCGTATACTTATACGAATCCGGGAACTTATGCAGTATCATTGACGGTCACTAATGCCGCCGGTTGTACGTCTTCAATTACGAGAAATGTAATTGTTCGTCCATTGCCTGTTTCTGATGCAGGTGACGATGTTGTCATTTGTGAAGGAAGCGGAACAACGTTGACGGCTTCCGGTGGCGGGACGTATCAATGGTCGCCTTCCGTTTCAACAGCTGCGACTTGGAATGTTTCGCCCACACAATCAACGGATTATATTGTTACTGTGGCCAACAATTGGGGATGTGAAGATAGTGATACGGTATCTGTAGTCGTTCAGCCGCTTCCTGTTTTAAATCTTGGACCGGTTGTTCCAATTTGTGAAGGCGCAACGGCTACGATTAGTGCCGGCACATCATCAACACTGGATTACAGCTGGTCTCCCGGCGGAATGACAACGGCGCAAATAACTGTTTCGCCCTCTCAAAATACCAACTATTTTGTCGTTGCTACCGACACTATCGGTTGTTCGTCGTCAGCCTCTGTTTCCGTAGTTATAAATCCGATTCCACAGGCTATTTTGTCAACTACAGATGTGTCATGTAATGGTGGAAGCAATGGAATGGCGGTAGTAAATCCGGTGGGTGGCACGGCTCCTTATACCTATAATTGGCAACCCGGCGGAGCAACTACAGCATCTGTTTCCACGTTCGCAGCAGGGAATTATTCGGTGGTGCTAACGGATGATAATGGGTGTTCGGATACTTTTTTCACTTCTATCGGAGAGCCAACGAGTATAGTTACCCAAGTAACAGCTGTTGCCGCCTCTTGTAATACTTACGCTGATGGTGCTGTTAGCGTAGTGGCCTCGGGAGGTATTTCGGGTTACACTTATGCATGGGTGCCATCATCATCAACCAGCGATTCGGTGAATAATCTGACAGCCGGATTGTACTCCGTTACCGTCACCGATGCCAACGGTTGTACGCAAACGAATTCAGTCACTGTAAATGAACCGCCGCCGCTTTCGTTAACCATTACTCCACAACCTGCCCTTTGTTTTGGGAGTGCGGACGGCTCCTTAAGTGCTCAAGCCGGTGGCGGCCTGGGCGGATTCGTTTTTTCCTGGAACGGGCTCTCTGCTATAACATCGGTAGTGAATAACCTCGTTGCAGGCTCATATAGTCTTGTTGTAACCGATCTCAACGGTTGTACTATAGCTGGTTCTGCACAAATTACTGAGCCTGCTGTATTGTCACTCTCGATCAGCACCACGCCTGCCACCTGCGGTGTTGCCGACGGAACTGCAGCTGCACTGGCTCAAGGAGGAATGCCAGGCTACCAATATCTCTGGACCCCGGGTGGAGCAAATAGCGCAAATCCTTCCAACTTACCCGCTGGAAGTTATGACGTGCTGGTAACTGACAATAACGGTTGTACCATTACCGGATTTGCTAATATCCCCAATACAGGATCGCCTGTTGTAAGTGCTGCTGTAATTGGAAATGTTTCTTGTTTTAACGGTAACGATGGCGTCGCTCAGGTTCAGATCGTTTCTGGTAATGGCCCGTTCACCTACAGTTGGGGCAACGGGCAGCAAACTGACACTGCAGTTAATCTCTCATTCGGTATTTTTCCTGTTGAGGTCACGGACGTTAATGGATGTGTAGCGCTTGATACGGTTTCAATTCTTCAGCCGTCGCTTCTAGTGATTGCAGCCTCGGCTTCTCCTGTCACTTGTTACGGTGCTACCAATGGAAGTGCTGCTGTAACCGTAAGTGGAGGTGTTCAAGGTTATACTTACTCTTGGTCTGTTGCCGGTCAAACTGGCAGGACCATTTCCGGATTGGGTGCCGGATCATACACGGCTACAGTTACCGACGCAAACGGATGTACGGCTGCTATCACCTCTGTTATAAGTACTCCTTCGCCGCTTACGCTTAGTTATACTTCAACTCCTGTTCTTTGTAACGGAACTTCCAGCGGATCGGCAATCGTAACGGCTTCCGGTAGTAACGGGAATTATCAGTTTATATGGCCGGATGGAAATACTGGAGATTCAATTTCCGGACTTTCTGCAGGCATTTATCCGGTAACGGTAACTGATAGTGCCGGATGTACGGAGGTTATAAGTGTTTTAGTAACGGAGCCTTCATTACTCCAGTTGTCTGCAACCGATGGTGGGGTTTCTTGCAGCGGTTCGTCAGATGGTGCTGTTTCTGCAGTTGCAGTTGGCGGAAGTCCGGCTTATCAGTATCTGTGGCAACCAGGAGGTGCAACAACAGCTGTTGCCAACGGTTTATTGGCCGGTACGTATACAGTGATCGCTACCGATGCTAATGGTTGCACCACACAGTCAGTCGCTACGGTTAGTGATCCGGCTCCGGTATCTTTACAAACTACTATTCCTCCTATAATTTGTATTGGTCAGTCAGCGTTGTTAACCGCAGGCGCCGCCGGAGGCACCGCTCCGTTCAGTTTTAGTTGGAGCCAGGGTGCTCAGGGAGATTCTGTAGTGGTATCACCTGATACCACGTCCTTATTTTCTGTTGTGGTTACGGATGTAAACGGTTGTTCAACAGCACCGCAGCAAGTTTTAGTGGAAGTTTATCCACCTCTTGCTGTAGTGGTTGACAATTTGCCAGTGATATGTGGCGGAGATTCAGCATTGTTGTTGGCTTTTGCTGCAGGCGGTAATGGCGGGCCTTATGCATACAGTTGGAACGACGGTGCTATTTTGAGTAATCAATCCGTCATTCAGCCTACCGATGATTCGTTGTTTGTGGTTACGGTTGACGATGGCTGTAGTCCGCCGGTAGTGGCGACCGTTGCTATTGATGTACATCCATTGCCGGTTGTGCAGTTCACTCCACAGCAGATTTCCGGCTGCACACCTGTTCAAGTGGATTTTCAAAATCTAGTTGCTGTTCCACCGGGATCGCAGTACGATTGGGATTTAGATGATCAGGCAGTATCCACGGATTCCATCGCTGGGCACACCTATACGATTCCTGGAACCTATGATATTAGCTTGACTATTACAACTCCGCAAGGATGCACCGCCACACAAACTGTTCAAGAAGTAGTGGAAGTGTTTGGTTATCCGCAGGCCGGTTTTCAACAGTCTGACGAAATAGTTTCATCCTTGGCGGCCAACGTTTCATTTTATGATGTAAGTCTGGACGCAATATCGTGGAGTTGGGACTTTGGCGATGGGACTGCTGTTTTCGGTGAGCCTAATCCCGTTCACTTATTTTCTGATAGTGGTACCTATACAGTCAGCCTGATTGTGGCGAGCACGGGTGGTTGCTTGGATACAATTACCGGAATTGTTCGTGTCGAACCGGAGTCGTCTATTTTTATACCCAATGCTTTCACTCCGAATGGCGATGGTCGTAATGACGGATTTATCGCGCTCGGCGTAAATATCATCAACTACCAGATGTGGATCCTTGATCGATGGGGGCTGCCGATATTTCACTCCGTCTCATTTGATCATCCATGGAACGGAACTTACATGGATAATGATCGTCCTTGCCAAAATGATGTGTATGAGTACATCATTGAAGCTACCGATATCAAAGGTCGTTTGAATCGTTATATCGGACACGTAACCTTGGTTCGCTAACGGGTGGTGCGGTTACCTTGATTTTGTTTTCGAATTTTTGAAATAGCAAAGAGAGCGCCATCACACAAAAGCTACCGGCGACATTCAGCCATAAAAAAGCAGTCAGTTCTGTTTTCCAGGCAATGATGATCGTAATTTCCGTGAAGACCGCGGCAATAAAGACTGCATTTCCGTTTACTTTTTTAAGGAAAAAGGCAGTTAGGAAAATGCCAAGAATGGTACCGTAAAAAAGCGATCCCAGAATATTTACTGCCTCAATCAGATTGCCGAGTTTTCCGGCTTCTAGTGCAACCGCAATACAGAAAACGCCCCAAAGTGCTGTAGACCATTTAGAGATGGTTACATACTCTAGTTCGCTGCGGTCTTTGCTGAGAAATCGCTTGTAAATATCCACCACGGTGGTGGATGCCAGTGAATTTAATCCGCTGGCTGTAGATCCCATAGCAGCGAGTAAGATGATTGCCATCAAGAGTCCGATTAAGCCGCTTGGAAGATGATTCATTACGAAGGTTAAAAAGACGTAATTCGTATCGTTGACGTCCGCACCCGGATTGTTTTTCCGGATGATTTCAAAAGCAGATTGGCGCAAGGTGTCGCAAGTTTGTTCGTCATTGCGCAGGATGGGCCTAAGTTGATCGATGATGGCCTCGTCTTTTTGCTTTAGTGCCTTCGATAATTCGATAATATGTTCACGTTTGGAGGCTTGGGCTTTTTGGTATTCGCCTTCAATTCGTTTGAAATCCTGGTATCCGTTATTTGGCGATAGTTTTTGAATTTCAACCTTGTTGAAGTATATCGGCGGTGTATTGAACTGATAGAATGTGAAAATTAAAGTTCCGATGAGCAGTATGAAAAACTGCATCGGTATTTTTACCATGCCGTTCATGATCAGGCCCAGTTTACTTTCGGAA
>CAINVI010000105.1 GCA_903854075.1 Candidatus Pollutiaquabacter sp.
CAGTTGTTGATAAGGAATTAAAACTTCCCGATCGTTACGCCTACTAGTAAATCCGAGCTGTTGCATTACTTTCAACGTCAACTCAATGTAGGATTCCGAAACCAGTGAACCTGTAAGGTGTAATCGGAGACCGTTTTTCATAAAAGGTGCAATCAACAAAAGTGCAGAAGCGAATTGACTACTACGCGACACATCGACAGATAGCGAACCTCCCTTCAACTCTCCTCCACATATTCGCAATGGCGGAAATCCATCTTCCTCCAGATAGTCAATTACTGCTCCGATTTCTCGCAATGCATCTACCAATTCACGAATAGGTCGCTTCTTCATTCGTTCCGTCCCAGTAAGCACAAATTCCCCCTTACGGAAAGAAAGTAGCGGTAGGAGAAAACGAAATGTAGTACCGCCGTCACCGGCGTCTATCAACGAGGAATCCGAACTCAAAATGGCGCGAAGTCTCTCTGTATCTGTAGAATCCGAAAGCCATACGATTGAAAATGAAGGATTGGATAACGCCCGCAAAATCAGTAGCCGATTGGAAATGCTCTTTGAAAACGGCAAATCTACATCAAACGTAATCATACCGTTGTTTCCGAAAAACTGGTAGCAAGTGAATTCAGTGCAGCAAGAACACGCTCTTCCTCTACCGGAAAATCTATAACCGGCTCACCTTCTTTCCCCAAGAGCACGCAAGAAATTTGTCGACGTTTATTTTTCTTGTCGGCTTGCAAATAACGAAGAAATGAATCAGGATTGACCTGAACTGTCAACTCCGGAAAATGTGATCGGATATACCTTACCCATTGACGAACTACTGCCATTGGCAATTCCGTATAATGCGCCGAAAGCAACAACTCCACCTGAAGACCTAAAGCAATCGCTTCACCGTGAAGCAATCTTCTATTACCATGTTCTAACGAATAACTTTCCAATGCGTGTCCGACCGTATGTCCGAAATTTAAAATCTTTCGTTGGTGCCGATCGGTAAAATCAGCTGAAACAATGTCATATTTAAAGGAAACAGAAGCGATGATCAAGGGTAGCCATTCTGTAGCATCAAGTGCAGCTGCGTCGGGAAGCTCGCTAAAAGCAGGAACGTTGGCAATACAAGAATGCTTTATAACCTCTGCAAATCCGGAACGTAACTCTTCTTTTGGCAAGGTTACTAGAAAAACAGGATCGATGAATATTGCAGCCGGCGAAGAAAAAACGCCCAACATGTTTTTATGGTGTAAAAGGTTGACACCCGTTTTGCCACCGACAGATGCATCCACCATCGCCATTAGAGATGTTGGTACTTGTATATATGAAATGCCACGCATAAACAGCGAAGCGAGTAATCCGCCCATATCACCAACCACTCCGCCTCCCAAATTAACCAAGACGGTAGATCGGTCAGCACCAATTTCCAGCAATTGAGAAGCAAGAATTTCCAAAACAGCCATCGTCTTATTTTCTTCGCCGGCAGGCATGACGACAAACGAAACATTGGCCAACGATGGCACCTTGGAAATCAATATCGGCAAGCAATGTCGACGGGTATTATCATCGACAAGGATGACTATGTTTACACCACTAAAATTGGCCTCCAGGTAAGCGCCTAATTGTAAAATCGCAGAGTTATCCACCACGAATTTGTAACCGGCTGAATCTATCGAATAGGACATGCTGTCAATCGTTTACTTGATGACCGGTAAATCCTGTTTGTGCATCACCTGGGTTTGCTGGTGAATTGATTCCTCGTGAATCAGTTCAAACAATTTGATGATAAAATCACGCGTAAGCAGCGGATCGACACCGTTTGCTTCTGAAGGTCGTGATTGAAGAATATCGTTCCAACGTTCTAATTGATAAATGCTGACGTTATGTTCTTTTTTCAATGCACCTATTTCGCGAGAAAGCAGCATGCGTTTGAACAACAGCTGTAACACCTCATGATCTAAAACATCAATCCGTGACCGAAGCTCTTCCAACGATGCAGCGGCAATGACACTATCGAATGATTTATTACGCACCAACAGCCCTTGAATCAATTTACGAAAGTCATCCGGGACCAATTGCTGTCCACGGTCACTTAACGCCTTATCCGGATCCGGATGCACTTCGATCATTAATCCGTCGTAATTCAAGTCTAATGCAGTTTGCGCTACCGGTCCTATCATTTCACGCACGCCGGCAATATGGCTCGGATCGCACAGAACGGGCAATTCGGGAAAGCGCCTTTTAAGTTCAATAGGAATCGGCCAGTTGGGTGCATTGCGGTAACGGGATCGTTCGTAGGCGGTAAAACCACGATGAACAGCCATTAACTTGGTAATACCCGCATTATTCAGTCGCTCGAGCGCTCCAATCCATAATTCCAGATCAGGTGTGAGCGGATTTTTAACCAGCACTGGTATATCAACGCCTTGCAATGCATCCACGATACGTTGCACCTGGAAAGGGTTCACCACAGTTCGCGCACCGAGCCATACCATATCGATACCGGCGGCAAGTGATTGCTCCACATGTTCGGAATCAGCGACTTCAGTAATCACCTTCATACCGTTTTGAAGACCTGCCGATTTCAGCCATGCCAATCCTTCAGCTCCAATTCCCTGAAAGGATCCGGGACGAGTCCGCGGTTTCCAGATACCACCGCGCAGGACCGAAACTCCGGACACGGCCAAGTCTTTGGCAACTGTATTGATTTGTTCGGGAGACTCTACACCGCAGGGACCTGCAATGAGAAAAGGTCGGGAACTTCCCGGCCACCATGATTCGGGGGAATTAACTTGAAGCGCCTCTGCCATTCTTCCTCAAAGATAAGATTTAGCCGTCAGAAACAGCGGCTACTGAGGATAAACAATCCGGCTGCAAAATGGTTTGAAGCGGCAAATCTTGGGTATTCGGGCAGAATCCCGTAGGTTTGCACCGCATTATGCAGGACTCCAGGATTTCATTTGACGATACCGCTACGGCCTTTGCTGCAAAAACAAATGGCGACCTTCAGCGTGCCTATTGGCTTTTCAGACTGATCGGTTTTAATTGGCTGGTAAAAATAAGTCCGCCTTTTGTGAATGCCGCCATTGCGCTCCGGCTACCAATCAAAGGCATTATCCGCTCAACCATCTTCAAACATTTCTGCGGCGGTGAAACGATCGCCGACTGCGAAACAACCATACGTCATCTCCACCGGTACAACGTCGGCACCATTCTTGATTATTCGGTAGAAGGAAAAGAATCGGAAGCTGACTTTGAACAATCCCTGCGGCAAACACTGGCTACTATTCAGCGAGCGAATGGGGATGCTGCAATTCCTTTCAGCGTATTCAAGCCAACAGGAATCGCCCGATTCGCTTTGCTGGAGAAGAAAAATTCAGGAGCCAAGCTTTCAGCGGACGAGCAAGCGGAATACGACCGCTTTATTACCCGCTTCGATACCATTTGCAGAACAGGGTTTGAAAACAACGTACCTATTTTCGTTGACGCAGAAGAATCCTGGATTCAAGATGCTATTGATGAGGTAGCTACGTCGATGATGGAAAAATACAACCATCAGCGAGCCATCGTTTATAACACCCTACAACTTTATCGGCACGACCGCCTCGACTATCTGCACAAAGCCGTAGCACATGCCAACAAAGGAAATTACATTGCCGGTTTCAAACTGGTACGGGGTGCTTACATGGAAAAAGAAAGAGCTCGGGCCATTAGCATGAATTATTCGTCACCCATACAACCCGACAAATCGGCCACCGACCATGACTACGATGCTGCACTTACCTTTGCCCTTCAGCACATCGAGCGCATTTCCCTTTGTGCCGGCTCGCACAACGAGAGCAGCAATTTGCTGCTCACAGAATTGATGCGCGAAAAAGGACTTCCCAATAATCATCCTCACATCTGGTTCTCTCAGCTTTACGGCATGAGCGATCATATCAGCTTCAACCTATCCAAGGCCGGCTATAATGTATGCAAATATGTTCCATACGGACCTGTAACTGCCGTACTGCCGTATCTCATTCGGCGTGCTCAAGAAAACACATCGGTAGCAGGACAAACCGGTCGCGAGTTATCACTGATCCTGACGGAAAGAAAACGGAGGAAGCAATAATCAGGGATCAAATCCTCGCTGCCATCAGCAGGTCGAGATCTTTATAGGGTAATTTACACGCTTCCGCAACAAAGCGGTTGGTAATCGACCCGCGGTACATGTAAACACCTTTACGCACCGACTTGTCTTTCCACAACATTTCATCAAATCCACCCTCTTCTCCTGCAGCAATCAGAATAGGTGTGAATATATTACTCAAGGCTGTCGAAGCAGTACGACTCACGCGTGAAGCGATGTTCGGTACACAATAGTGAACCACACCATATTTTTTGAAGACCGGCTGGGAATGATTCGTTACTTCTGATGTTTCGAAACATCCTCCTTGATCGATACTTACATCGATAATAACAGAGCCAACCCGCATTTCACTCACCATTTCTTCGGTAACGACGACTGGCGTTCGGCCTTCGCTACTGCGAAGTGCACCTAAAGCAACATCAGCAGTTCGCAGTTCTTTCAGCAGCAATCCTGGCGAAATCATAGAGGTAAACAATCGCTGACCGAGTCGCGACTGAATGCGTCGCAGCCGTGCAATAGAATTGTCGAACACTTTTACATCAGCGCCGAGGCCCAGTGCTGCACGAGCAGCAAACTCACCAACGGTTCCAGCGCCGATGATCACGACCTGCGTCGGAGGAATTCCGGCAACACCACCCAGCAATTCTCCCTTTCCGTTAAATGCATTACTTAGATATTCGCCGGCGATTAGAATAGAAGCACTGCCGACGATTTCACTCATCGCCTGAATGATCGGATAAGCACCGGTTTCATCGTGCATATATTCAAAACCTACAGCCGTCACTTTCTTACCGGAAAGCTGGCGGATAAACTGATCGTTCTGAGTATGCATCTGAACGATAGAAATCAACGTCTGTCTAGGCTGAATGAGTTTCAACTCGTCTTCAGAAGGAGGCGCGATTTTAAGAACAATGTCGGCTTTATAGACTTCTTCCGGTGAGTAACAAATCTTGGCCCCAGCCTCACTGTAGTCGGAGTCCTGAAAATTCGATGCAGCACCTGCTCCCGCCTCCACGTAAATTTCATGTCCGTTGTTCACCAATTGCGCTACAGCATCCGGAATGAGTGGAATTCGATTTTCCTGAAAGGACGTCTCTTTCGGAATTCCAATGAAAAGCTGTTGTTGCTTTTTACTCACTGCCAGCATTTGCTCCTGTGGCAGTAGCATGGATGAAGTCAGGGATGACATTCCGGGTTTTCTGGTTTCAGACATAAAAGAATGTTATCTGGCGTGAATTATTGACGGTTTCAATGCGGACATCGACTCGATTGTCCGGCAATAAATGTAGAATTTTTTCAGGCCACTCGACGAAGCACCACTGACCACTCATAAAGTATTCATCAACACCGATGGAGATGGCTTCTTCAGGACGGTTGATCCGATAAAAATCAAAGTGAAACAACGGATTTTCGGATAAGGAGCGATATTCATTAACAAGTGAAAACGTGGGACTGCTCACATTTTCCTGAACTCCTAATTGTGCACACAAGGCGCGAATGAAGGTTGTTTTTCCAGCCCCCATCTCTCCAAAAAACGCAATGATTTTACGAGAACTACAGAAATCCACCAACGCATCCGCAATCGCAGAAAGCTCATCCGGCGAGGCGGCAGAAAACTGAAGTTTGGTTCCGCTCAATTTTTCCATGTTTGTATCTCCAATTGACGACGACAAAACACAAATTCGTTTTCCTGACGATTTGAACAAACCAACACCGTACGATCAGTTAAAAATCGATCCGCAAGAGCATGATACCATTTCACCGCTTCATGATCCAAGTTAGAACATGGCTCATCGAGTAAAATCAAATCCGCAGTACTGCAAAGTGCCAGCAACAAGCGAACACGCTGTTTCATTCCCGAAGAAAAATTGCGTACCGGCTTTTGTATACCTGTTGGCAACCCGCTGAGTTGACGAATCTCCTCCATAGAAATTCCGGAAATCGGAGCTTTAAACCGAAAATGAAAATCGAGCAATTCGTCAAACGAAAGTTCCTCCGGTAGTTCCAGATAAGGAGTTGCCATCGCTACCGACTGAAAAACACTGTCAGCCGCCAACTCTACACCCTGGCTAATCCATTGTAAACTACCCTCTGTCGGAGTCACGTATCCGGAAAGTAATTGTAAAAAGGTGGATTTTCCGGAACCGTTCGGACCAAGCAAGACCACTTTTTCACCCGACTCCATGGACAGATCCACATTTCTGAAGATCCACTCTCGGTTGAATTTCTTACCGGTCTTTCGTAAAACTATATTCACACTATTCGAATTAATCCTCGTCTTTGGAATAACCACGCATAAGTCCGCGTGCAGAGGAACGGATGAACGTTAAAATAGTATCGCGTTCCGGAGACGCCAGAACTTCCTGTTCAATCGCCAAAACGGCATTGGTCGTGTTCAAACCTCGCACATAAAGGATTCTGTAAATCTCCTGTATGGTTGCAATAGCCTCGTTAGAAAACCCTCTTCGTTTCAATCCTACAGCATTGATACCGACGTAGGCCAGCGGGTCATGAGCAGCTTTCACAAATGGTGGCACGTCCTTGCGAACCAGCGAACCTCCGGAAATCATAACGTGTGCTCCAACATGCACAAATTGATGCACGGCAGTCAGTCCACCGATAATTGCATAGTCATGAATGGTTACATGTCCGGCCAACGTAACACCATTAGCCAGAATACAGTGATTTCCAACTATGCAATCGTGTGCGACGTGCACATAGGCCATCAGCAGATTATTAGTGCCAACCACCGTTTTGCCTTCCGCTGCAGTACCGCGGTTGATGGTGACATATTCGCGGATGATGGTATTATCACCGATATACGTATGAGTTTCCTCGCCAGCAAATTTCAGGTCTTGAGGTACTGCAGAAATGACCGCTCCGGGATATATCTGCACATTTTTTCCGATGCGAG
>CAINVI010000106.1 GCA_903854075.1 Candidatus Pollutiaquabacter sp.
ACAGCTACTTCCTTTCGATGAAGTCGTCGAGCCGCATTCCGTTATATCCTAAAACGGGTATACATTGGAGTGATTATGGAGCTATATTAGCCATGGACTCTATCAATACTTATTTAGGCCAAGTGCGCGGTTATGATCCTGTTGAATTGTATTGGGAGGAATTCAATCAGAACGATAGTGTGAGTGATATTGATGCCGATATCGAATATGGAATGAATTTATTGTTTTCAATTGACAAGCCACGTTATCGCTATCCGTTGGTGAAGTTTGATGACAACGGCAGTTATCGTCCGAAAGTGATGGTAATCGGCGATAGTTTTTATCGCAATCTTTTTTTTCGTGGTGTTTCCGATAAGCTTTTTGACAATCCAGGTTTCGGCTATTACTTCAAGGAAATCCATTCCCCCTTTATTGGTGGCGTAAATGATGTCAATGCAATCGATGTTCGTGGTTTATTGGACAACTACGAGGTGATCATGCTAATGGTTTCCGAGGCTACGATGTTGAATTTCCCTTACGACTTTGATAAGATTGTATACGGATTGTATTGTACAGATCTTTCAGATCCGGAAGTATTTAAAGTTCGTGTACAACAAATGGAAAACAATATTCGGAATTCTCCGGAATGGCTAAAATCAGTGACTGAAAAGGCTAAAGCAAATAATAAGTCAGTGGACGAAATGATTCATATAGATGCACTGTATATGATTCAACAGCAAATCAATTGAATTTGTAATTACTTTCTGTTGCTAAATCGGCTAATATCCACTTCTTTTAATAAGGGTGTGTTGATTATCAGGTGATCTGTTAAATGTTCGGCAAACCACGGTGCGAGAAGGCTGCCTTTACTGCCAAGTCCGTTAAAAATAAAATAATTTTTATGATGTGGATGTCTTCCTAGGAAAGGTCTTCGATCATCAGTAGCAGGTCGTACCCCGGCCAGATGATCAGCAATAGTAAATGGAATTTGAATTGTTTTATGAATCTTTTCTACTAGTTCTGCTTTTGCTGCCTCCGTCGGAACATCATCTAGCGGATTCCAGGAATAGGTTGATCCTACACGGAATTTATGATTGCCCAGCGGTATGAAAAAAATACCGTTAAAGAGAATTTCTTTCTCCGGTAATCCCGGAATTTCGAGCGTTAGTATTTCTCCTTTTGCCGGATTAAAAGGAAGCCAATTCCAAAATTCAGAAAAGCGACCTTGTTCCCCTTCGCAGAAAATAATGGCAGTTGCAGTAATTCCGTACTGTTGAAGCATCTGCTGAAGACTCAACTCGTCGTTAATTACGGAATCGATTTCCAGTAACTGCTCTGAGGCCTTCCATTTCTGTTTGTAATGATCAAGTAGCTTCGGAACATTTAGCCAGCCGCTGTTTCGTAGGCGAATCAGTTTTATATGATCCACCAGCAGTTTATCATAACCGGTGACCTCCTGCTCTCCAAAAAATGCAGCATATCCGGGCTCGGCAGAACGATTTTGCCAATCATTCAGTTGACGGATTTCACTGATCATTTCCAGGGAGTCTGATTCGTGAAAGAAAGAAGTTTTCGCTTGCTGTCCCAGTGTATAGTAAAAGGAAGAAGCATAGGGGAGTAACGTTTCCGCCATCCACGTTTTGTTGATTCTCCTACCGGTAATGGGATGAATAAAACCGGCCGCTATGCGGGAAGAGGAAGTGCGCCTGAAAAAATCAACTACCAAAACACGCTTGCCCTTTGCTTGGAGGTGAAGAGAAAGGCAAGTCCCGGCAAGCCCTTGTCCAATAATCAGGTAATCGAATTGTTGCATCAGGGTTTTTCTCCGGTGAATGCTACCAACGCGATTCGAGTCCCGGTTGGGTCAACTACGATGCGATAAAAATCGTTCAATGATTGACTAAAATCGGTGTTCAACGTCCAAGAGCTGGCTCCTTCTTGGTACGTGTACAACTTGCCTTTATTTCCGGTCAAAAGTGTACCATCTTGAAGTCGTTCAAAATCTTCGCTCCGGTCAATCGTGGGAACAATGGCTTGAATGGCATCGGTAGAGAAATTATAACTTCTAATCATCCAACGCGTGCTGTCGCTTTTATCTACAAAGTACAGTATTTGGCCATCGGGGGATGTTTTCAGACAACGACCTATCGAAGTTGCAACTACTTTCCGTTCGCCGGTTCGAAGGTTTACTACTTGTAGCGTTGGAGGAGTTCCAAGGATGAACATCGCCAGGATAGTATCGTTCCGCCACGAATAATAACCGATAGAGTCGGTATGATCGAAATGATGGGCAACGCGAGCGTTACTTAACGGAATCACATAGAATCGCTGACCGCTGTCGGCGTCTACCCGAACTACCGACAGTCCTTTTCTATTCGGCGTCAGTTTCGGGGAATACTCACTGGTAGGTGTTTTAGTAAAGGATTTAATGATCTTGGTCTTTAAATCGCACTGGTAAATATCGGATTGAGTGGTGTCTTTATTGATAGAGACGAAATAAAAAACAGAACCGTCTGCAGAAAACGAGGGCTGGT